>NZ_KV808699.1:23160-115404 GCF_001812365.1 Anaerococcus sp. HMSC065G05 | reverse complement strand
AATCAATTTTTTCCGTATGATATTCTTAGCGTGAGGGTTTGTATACATTGTAAATAGTCTTAATTCCCCCATAAGGGGATTTTTTATTTGCAAATTTTTAAAAAAATTCGAATTAATTTATAATTCTATTTACTATATTTGCTTGACAAAAATTAATCAATGTTATAAGATGAATTTATAGAAAGCGTTTTTAAAAAAATCTTAAAGGAGAAAATATGAATAACGTAAAAGTAGATGTAAAAAATGAAATTGCTTATGTAACTATTGATAGACCAAAAGCTTTAAATGCTTTAAATTCAGAAACTTTAAAAGAATTAAATGAAACTTTTTCAGATATAAGAGATAGAAAAGATGTAAAAGTTTTAATTCTTACTGGTGGCGGAGAAAAATCTTTTGTAGCTGGTGCTGATATTTCTGAAATGGTAAATGCTACACCACAAGAAGGAAGAGCAATGAGTATGCTTGCTTATGAAACTTTTAATATGCTTGAAGAAATGCCACAAGTTACAATTGCAGCTGTAAATGGATTTGCTCTTGGCGGCGGTTGTGAAATTTCTATGGCTTGTGATATTAGAGTTGCATCTAAGAATGCTCTATTTGGTCAACCAGAAGTTGGTCTTGGAATTATTCCAGGATTTGGTGGAACTCAAAGACTTCCAAGACTTGTTGGAAAAGGAATTGCAAAAGAATTAATTTTTACAACAGATTCTATAAAAGCTGACGAAGCTTACAGAATTGGTCTTGTAAATCACGTTGTTGAAAAAGAAGAATTGATTGATTATTGTACAAAAATGGCAGAAAAAATTATTTCAAAAGCATCTTATGCAGTAACACTTGCAAAACAAGTTATAAATCTTGGAGTAGAATCTGACCTCCACACAGGAATTCAATTAGAAGCAAACACTTTTGCATCAACTTTTGAAACTCACGACAAAAAAGAAGGCATGACAGCTTTCCTTGAAAAAAGAAAAGCAGATTTATCTGATTTTTAATTAAAAAAATAGGTGCTTTTGTAGAATTAAATTATTTCTACAAAAGCACCGTTTTTTATTCATCTTCGTATTCTACGTAAGAAAAATAATGATCTCTTTCATTTAAATCTTCATTTTCGTAAGTTTCAATTACTTCGTTGTTGATTGATTTTACTAAATCTATTATATATGATCTAAGATTTGCTCTTCCTAGCATTTTTTTACCTAAATTTTGTTTTATATTTGTGATTTTTTTATAATTTACTATATATTTTGCAAGGTCGACTCCTTCAACTCTTCTTTTTTTCAAAATAAATTTTGAAATAAAAGTTAGAAGGTCGAACAAATTATTTGATTTTCTTTTTAAATATTTAATTAAACTATTAAAAAATATTCCCTTTATAGCAACTAATTTATTAAAAAATTTATCTTTTGAACCATCAATTTCAAATCTTATATTTTTTGTTAAAAATTCAAAAATTTCATTAATCTCATCTTGGCAATAATCAATTATTTGGTCTGTGATTGAATAATTTGGATTATTTAATTTTGCCATAAATTCAACTACATAGGATGGAGTTGTTTTTTCATCAAGCGCCTTGTATTGGTAAATATAATTTGAAAAATCATATAAGCTATGTCCGTCTTTTGAAATTGGCATAGAAATACCTTTTTTCATAAGCTTATCATAATAAAAAATTATATTTTCTGTTGTCATTATTTTTTCTTCAAATTGCTCAATCAAAATTTCTAGGCATTCTTCTAAGTCTTTTGCTTTTATTATGGCGTGAGACCTGTATGAATCAATTTTTATAAACATTTCCCCATCTGCATCAAAAATATTTATAAAACCTAATTTTTCAACATGAATTGGGAATTTATCCTTGTAAAATTTTAAAACTTCTCCTATATATCCTTCTTTTGGAAGATTTATTTTTAAAGCTGTGTTTATGCTATCAACTAAAAATTTTTTAATATTCATTTCAGAAATCATAGGATTTTTTGCCATGGAATGAACATAATTAAACAAAACATCTTTTAGTGATAATTGATTTTCTAAAGCGTAGGCAATTGAATTTTCTATTTTTATGGTTTCTCCTGATAAATTTTCGTAAGAAAAAGATTTGATTAATTGAGTTTTTAAATCAACAGAAAATCCATTAAATTCTTCTATATCATCCAAAACATTAATGTGTCTTATTGGAAGAGGATAGGTTACAGTTGAGCCAGTTTGAATATTAAATATTTCATTTCCCAAAACAGATTTATATTTTGCAGTTCCATTTTCATGTAAGTGCCCTGTAAATAAAAATTTCACTCCCATATCTGCCAAAACTTCAATTGGAAGCTTATCATTTATTCTAGGATCATCGTCAATATATTTTTCATTCCAATTTTTTATAATAAAAGGTCCCAAGACGAGTCTTTGATCTCTAAAATTTGGAATAAAAGCATGATGAGATATTACAAAAATCATATCTTTTCTGGATTTAGCCTCATCGATTTTTTCAATCGCCCATTTCATAACATTTTTATCAAGGGCTCCAACCACATTTGTTTTGCCATCCTTATGATTTTGTTCATAATCACAAGAATAAATTGAAGTGTCAATAAAAAGTAAAGTTAGAGAATTTTTATTTTCTAAATTATTATCAATTCTTGCAAGATAAGATCCATATCCTTGGCAATAATAAGAATATTTAAAATCTCTGTTAAATTTTTTATTTACAAAATCTAGATGAGATTTGAAAATATTAGAATTTTTATAAAATTCCAAAACCTTATCTTTGTACAAAAAATCATATATTTCAAAAAATTCTCTAGGTTCAATATAATCAGTCTTTTTGAGATTTTTATAATCAAAAGCTTGCTTGTTATTTATATCATGATTTCCTGGAATTAAAAATATATTTCTTTGTGGATTTTCATAAATCCAAGATTTTAAAATTTCCCTAACTTCTAGATGAGATTTTTTTTCTCCATCTTTTGTCAAATCACCAGGAATTATTATATATTTGCTATCATTAAGACTTGCAAGCTCTAATGCTTTTTTCAAAAGCCCTTCGCCTTCAACCAAAAATTTTCTGTCATATTTGATAGCCATATTAAATTCTTTATTATTAGCCATCAAAGATCTTGCTAAAATATGAATATCAGAAAGAATGCTGAGGCTTATTTTTTTATTATTTTCCATACTATCATTTCCTTTTTCTTAATTTTAATATACCATAAGTAAAAAATAAAAATAAGGAGAAATATTGAATTTTTAATGGAAATGGTTGCTTAATAACTTAAATTATTTTATTTTTTTGTTTTGATTTTTTTAGGTTAGCTTTTTTTCCTCAAAAATCGTATAATCTATGTGATAAACATCCTAAAAAATAGAAAGGATTTTTATGAATGATTATTTAAAGAAAAATAAAAAATTAGGAGCAATAATTTTTGGTTTAATAAATGTTGTTTTAGCATTTTTATCAACGCGTTTTTTGGTATTTGCGTTTTTTATTCCAATTTTTACTGCCATAAAATTGTGGGAATTAAATGATAAAAATAAAATGATATTTTTATTTACGACAGGTTTATTTTCCGCAATTTTAAATATTAGGATAACTATTTTTCTAATGTCTCCTATGATAATTTTTGGAAATGTTTTATATGATTTAATTAAGAAAAATAAAACTGATAAGTATAGTTTGAAAGTACTTACTATAATTTTTTCGGTTTTATCTTTGACAATTATTGGGTATCTTTACTCTAAGTCAGATATTAATTTTAATTTTTTAGTAGATGCAATAGAAAAAATATTTAAAGATCAAAATTTTAAAATTGATAAGGAAATAATAAGAAAAAGTCTTAAAACAATACCTTTAGTTTTTATTTTCTTTTCTTTGATTTACAGCATGATTTCACTAAAACTTGTTAGAAATTATTTGAATTATAAAAATGAAAATATAAGGGATTTAAGAAGAATTAACACAATTAGAATTGATATAAAAGATTTAAGAGATATTTTTATTTGCCTAATTATTTCAGCAATATTATGTAAAGTTTTATCTTTTTCAAATGAATTTATTTTGTTAAATTCAATCATGGCTTTAAAATTATTATTTTGTGTAAATGGGGTTTTGTTGATAGATTATTTTGTATCACTAAAGAAAAGCAAAGCAGCAAGAATAATTAATTGGTTTTTATTATTTATATTGTTTGCTTACATATCAGAAATAATAGCCATAATCGGTTTTATTGATGTATTTTTGAATTTAAGAAGAAAAGCGAGGATAGCATGAAGGAAAAATTAAGGTATTTTACGAAAGAAAATTATATTTTTATACTAATCTTACCTCTAATTATTTCGATAATCTTGTTTTTTTATGAGAAAATTTTTGCAACTATAGGACTTATCCTTGTAGTTTTATTATATTTTTATATAAAAAAAATTGATGATAATAATGAGGATTTTTTCCAAGCATATATTGATGAGTTGGATTATTCTTTTGATGAAATAACTAAAAACGTTGTATTTCAAATGCCATTTCCTATTGTTATTTTGGAAGATGGAAAAACAATTAAGTGGCATAATTCTAATTTTAAGGAGTTGTTTGAGGCGAAAAATTTAATAGGGAAAAGTGTAAATAATTTTATAACAGATTTTAGCCAAATAGATTTTTCTAAACAATCAACGGATCCTATAACTGTTGATATTTACGATAAGGTTTATGAATTTTATTATTCCACAATAAAAAGAGAAAAATTTGATGATGAGCTTACTTTTGTTTATGGAATTGATAATACATCTGATGAAAATATCAAAAAAATATTTAAAGACAGACGCCTTGTTGTTTTGACAATGTATATTGACAACTTTGATGATTTAAGACAATCCACAAAGGCAAGCGATAGATCATCTCTTACTGGAGAAATTGATAGAATTATAATGAATTATTTTGAAAAATTTGGTGCCATGGTTAGAAAATATGAAAATGATAGGTACATGGTAATGATTCATTATGATGATTACAAAAAAATCTATGATAGTAAATTTAAAATTTTGGATTTGGTAAGAGAAGTTAAAAAAGGAAATTCTATTCAACCAACTCTTTCTGTTGGTGTAGGTTTATCAGGTTCAAAGCCTATTGATATTTACGAGGAATCTAGAATTTCGATAGATATTGCTCTTTCGCGTGGTGGCGATCAAGTTGTAATAAAAGAAGGCGATAATTACGAATATTTTGGTGGCAAATCAAAAGCAACAGAAAAAATTTCAAAAGTAAGAAGCCGTGTAATATCACAAGCTTTAAAAAGAATGGTAGAAACATCATCAAAAGTTTTTGTAATGGGACATAACAATCCAGACATGGATTCTTTTGGTTCAGCTCTTGGAATTTATGAAGGAATAAAAAGTATTGGCAAGGAATGTTATTTTGTTTTAAATGAAGTAAACAAACCAATAGAAAATATTTACAATAGAACTGTTGAAGACTTGGAAGGATTTAGAGAAAATGTTGTTACAGAAATAAAAGCTTTGGAACTAATGGATCAAGGATCTTTGGTAATTGTGACAGACAATCACAGAAAAAATTCTACAGAAGCTCCATCATTAATAGATAGGACAGAACAAATTGTAATAATTGACCATCATAGAAGGGGAAACGATTATATAAGAAATGCAACAATTTCTTATATTGAGCCTTATGCCTCAAGTGCAAGCGAGCTTGTAACAGAAATTTTAAATTATTTTGATGAATCATTTAAGGCAAGAGTTCCGGTTGCAGAAGCCCTTCTTGCAGGACTTACTGTTGATACAAAAAATTTCGTTTATCAAACAGGAGTAAGAACTTTCGAAGCCGCATCAATTTTAAAAAGATGGGGAGCAGATTCAATTATAATAAAAAGAATGTTCAAAGATGATTTTGAAATAGTAAAATACAAATCAGAAGTAATAGCTGATTCGACAGTTGTAAATGATTTTATTGCAATAGGTCATTTTAATAGAGAAATGGATGGCTCAACTTTAATTGCAAGTCAAGCTGCAGATGATTTATTAAATATAAAAGGTGTTAAAGCAAGTTTTGTTTTGACAAGATCAAATGATAAAATCCATATATCAGGAAGAAGTTTGGGAGATATTTCAGTTCAATTAATTTTGGAAAGAATTGGCGGAGGAGGACATTTAACTTCAGCTGCAACCCAACTTGATATGAGTATAGAAGAAGCAGAGATTATGCTTAAAAAAGCTATAAAAGAATATTTAGAGGAGGAAGTTGAAAAAAATGAAGATAATATTAACTGAAGATGTTAAAAAAATTGGTAAAAAAGGTGAAGTTGTAAATGTAAAACAAGGTTATTTTAGAAATTATATTTTACCAAATAATCTTGGAGTAGAAGCAAATAAAGAAAATTTAGCAAAGCTTGATGAGCATCTTAAAAAATTAAAAAAAGAAGAAGATGAAAACATAAAAGCTGCAATGGAAAATAAAGAAAAAATTGAAAAAACAGAAGTTATAATCAAGGTAAAAGCTGGAGAAAATGGAAAATTATTTGGCTCTATTACAAATATGGATATTAAAAAAGCTCTTGATGAAAAAAATATTGAAGTAGATAAGAAAAAAATCGACAAGGCTGACATTGATTCACTTGGCGATTATGAAGTTACAATTAAGCTTTACCAACAAGTTTCTGCAAAATTAAAAGTGAAGGTTGAGGCAGAATAATGGAAGAAAATCTTAGGCAAATGCCTAGTGATATTTCTTCAGAGATGGCCATAATTGGTTGTATAATTACAAAAAGTGAAACCATAGATCAGGCTATACAATTAGTAAAGCCTTATGAGTTTTATGATTCAAGATGCCAAAGAATTTATAAGACTTTAGTTAATATGTATCAAAAAGATATAAAAATAGATGAAGTAAGTCTTATATCAAAATTAAAATCAGAAAACATCTTGGAGGAAGTTGGAGGAGAGCAGTTTATTGTAGAGATAACACTCTCCTCATTTTATACTCCAAATATGGATCAATACTGTGAGAATGTCAAAGAAAAAGCTCTCCTTAGAGCATTAATTGGTGCGTGTGATGAAATAGTTGGAAAATCTTACGAGCAAAAAAAAGATGCTAAAGAAGTTATAGAAATGGCAGAATCAAAAATTTTTGAAATAAGCCAAAAAAATCTTGAAAAGGGCCTTGTAAGAGTTTCTGAAACTATGGATGAAACAATAAAACAACTTGAACTTTTAAGTTTAAATGAAGGAAAAATAACTGGAGTTACGACGGGAATTTCAAGTGTTGATGATAAACTGTCAGGTCTTCAAAATTCCCAATTAATTTTACTTGCAGCAAGACCTGCGATGGGAAAGACTGCTCTTGGTCTTACTATGGCATGGAATGCAGCAAACGCTGGCAAATCAGTTGCGTTTTTTTCATTAGAAATGTCAACTTATCAATTAAATCAAAGATTAATTTCTATGGTTTCAATGATTGATCTTGAAAAAATTATTACAGGAAATTTAGAAGCTGACGAGTGGATTGAAATTATAAATGCAATTACAAAAATAAAAGAAAAAGAAATTTACGTCGATGAAACTGCAGGAATTACTTTGTCAGAGCTTAGAAGTAAATGTAAAAGATTAAAGGCAGAAGAAGGACTTGATTTAATTGTAATTGATTATTTGCAACTTATGACTGGCGAGGGAAGATTTGATAATAGGCAACAAGAAATTGCACAAATTTCTAGAGGTTTAAAATCTTTGTCAAAAGAAATAAATTGCCCAGTTTTATCACTTGCCCAACTATCGCGTGAGGCTGACAAAAGATCTGATCACAAGCCTATTTTATCAGATCTTCGTGAATCAGGAGCAATCGAGCAAGATGCTGATGTTGTTATGCTTTTGTATAGGGAAGATTATTATGACGTAGATGATAATCCTAATGTGGCAAAAGTAATTTTGGCAAAACACAGAAATGGGCCAACAGGTCTTATGGAATTATTTTTCCACAAACAATGTACAACTTTTAAAGACCTAAGTCATGATGAAAAATAAAATGAAAATAATAGGAAAAGACGATAAGATATATTTAAAAAAATTAGACTTAGATGATGCTTATGATTTAAGAAAATGGTCAATGAATGAAGATGAAAGATTAAAAGGCTATAATTATGGGAATTTTTCTCAAATTGATTGCGAAGTTTGGTTTATGAATGTAAATATTTATAAGAAAAGATATTTTGCAGTAAGAAAAATTGACGATGATAGTTTTATTGCCTTTATTGGTCTAAAAAATTATAATCCGATTTTAAGAAAAAGTGAATTGGGAATTGTTTTTGATCCACAATATACTTCAAGAGGTTATGGTTTTAAGGCTATGAAAATCTTACTTGATTATTATTTTGAGGATTTAAAATTTAATGAACTTTATCTTGATGTAAATAATTTTAATAAAAGAGCAATTTCTTTGTATGAAAAATTAGGATTTAAAAAATGTGGCGATACAATAGAAATTTTTGAAAATCAAGAGATATATCCTGATGACCAATATTTTTTAATGAAAAATGGCAAAATTTATAGTTTTATTACAAAAATGAAAATAAGAAAAGATGGAAGGTAATAATTTGGAATTTAAAATTCAAAATTTAAGTTTGGATATGGGAGAAACATCATTTGAAAATATGTTTTTAAATACATACGTACCCATGGCAGACGGAGATAGCCTAAAAGTTTTTTTGCTTTTATATAAGGATTTAAAATCTAGTGGAGAAGTTGATTTAGAAAAAATAAAAAGGCAACTTGCCTTTGATGATGAAAAAATGAACGAAGTAATTTCATATTGGACAAATATGGGAGTATTTAGAAAAAAAGATAGGGGAGATGGGACTTTTTATCTTGAAATAATTTCTCTAAGACAAGCTTATTTTGGAAATTCAAAGGAAAATGCAAGCGAAAATATGCTTGATACTTCAAAAAGAAAATCTGTAATGTTTAATCAGGTTGAAAGAATTATTCAAAGACAGCTTACTCCACAAGATATTAGAAGAATTCACGAAACTTTAGATGAATATAAACAAGATCCTGAGCTTGTTACAGAAGCTTTTAGGCAAGCAAAAGAAGTAAATAATGTTGATGTAAAATATGTAATGGGATTTTTAAAAACTTGGAGAGATCAAAGTATTTTTTCCTTAAATGACTTAAAAATAAAAGAAGAAAGAGCAAAATTAATGAGAGAAAAATCTCCTAGAAAATATAAGAGTGCAAAAAAAGTTTATAGGTCAAAAAATAAAAATCCAAATGAAAAATCTTATGCACAAAAGGCTAGGGAAGAAAGATTTAAAAAAATTCTTGAAGGAGGGGATATAATATGAGTCCCAATGACAATATTTCAAGAATAATTGAAAAAAGAAGAATAAAAAATAAAGAAGAACAAGAAAAAAGAAAAAAAGAAATCTACGAAAAATTCCCAAGAATTAAAGTTATTGACAAAACTATTGCATCGCTTGGGCAAATGGCAATAACAAAGGCTCAAGAAGGAATTAATGTAGATGAATTAAAGAAAAAATTAAAAGAGCTTGATAGACAAAAGGAAGAAATTTTACTTGAAAATTCTTACCCAAAAGACTATTTAAAAATCCATTATCATTGTGATATATGTAAGGATACAGGTTTTGTAAATACACAAATTTGTAGGTGTAGAAAAAAACTTATAATAGAGAAAAAATATTCCCAATCAAATATTAGTAGGCTTGTTCAAAGAGAAAATTTTAGAACATTTAACGCAAATTTATATTCTAAAAATCTTTACAAAGATTATCCAATTAGTCCCTACGAAAACATAATTAGAATTCAAAATGATGCAAAAATGTATGTTGAAAATTTCTCAAAAAATTATAAAAATCTTTATATATTTGGAGATGTTGGAAGGGGCAAGACTTTTTTGATAAATTCTATTGCCAAGGAAATTTTGGATAGAAATTATTCAGTTATTTATCTTACAGCTACAAAATTATTTTCTTTTATGAATGATTATTTGTATGCCTTTTCTGAAAGAAAAGAGGAATTAAAAGAAAGATATGATTTGATTTTTGAATCTGACCTTTTGATAATTGATGATTTGGGAAGCGAAAATGACAGAAATTCTAATGAATCAAATCTTTTTGAAATAGTTAATGATAGGATGATTAACAAAAAACCAATTATTTTTTCATCAAACTATTCTGAAGATGAGCTAATGGAGTTTTATGGAGATAGGATTTTTTCAAGAATTATTGGTTCAAGTGACGTAATGGAAATTTTTGGAGAAGATTTAAGACTTTTATTTTAGGAGTAAAATATGCTTTTAGTAGATCGTGAAACCATGCAAAATATTGACAGTTATGCTATAAATGAAATTAAAATTCCATCTTTGTGTTTGGTTGAAAGAGCAGCACTTTCTGTAATGGAAAATATTAATCTTGAAATTAGACACTCTTTTGCTCTTATTGTTTCTTGTGGAAATAACGGAGCAGATGGTCTTGCTCTTGCTAGAAATTTGCTTGCCCTTTCTAAGGATTGCGATATTTATATTATTGGAAATAGAAACAAGGCAAGCAAAGATTTTATAATAAATTATAATGCTTGCAAAAATCTTACAAAAAATATTTATTCAATTGAAACAATTGAAGATATGAATTTTTTGAGAAAAAATCTTGATAGGGTAAATACAATTGTTGATGGAATATTTGGAACTGGTTTAAACAGACCTGTTTCTGGAATTTATGCAAATATAATTGATTTGATAAATGAAAAAAATATTTACACGATTTCTATTGATTTGCCATCAGGTTTTGATGCAAATGGGGAAAATAATTATGGATCTTATGTTGATAGCGACTTAATTGTTTGTATGCAAATTTTAAAAAAAGGTCTTTATGAAGATAATTATTTTAGGGATAAAACTGTAGTTTGTGATATAGGACTTCCTCAAATTGCTATTGAAAAATTTGTTAATGTTTGAAAAAAATAAAAATAAAAGTATACTAGAATTAATTGAATAGAGCTGTGATGAGAAGTAGTAATTAAAAATAACCTTTAGAGAGAAGATGGTTGGTGAAAATCTTTGGTGAAAGTTAATGAATCCGTCTTTGAGCTTATAAATTTAAAGTGAATGAATTTATTTCATTAAATTGGGTGGTACCGCGATAATCTCGTCCCTTTTGGGATGAGATTTTTTTATTGTAAAAAATTTAGGAGGAAATATGTTAGACATAAAATTTGTAAGAGAAAACCCAGATTTTGTAAAAGAAAATATCAAGAAAAAATTTCAAGATGAAAAATTAGTTTTGGTTGATGAAGTAATTGAGCTTGATGAAAAATTAAGAGATGTAAAAACTGAGGGAGATAATTTAAGAGCAAAAAGAAATAAAACTTCAAAACAAATTGGTGCTCTTATGGGCCAAGGAAAAAAAGATGAAGCTGAAAAAGTAAAAGAAGAAGTTTCTGATATTAACGATAGACTTGTTCAAATTGAAGAAGATACAAGAAAATTCCAAGACCAATTAAAAGAAAAAATGCAAGTTATCCCACAAATAATTGACGATTCAGTTCCAATAGGAAAAGATGACAGCGAAAATGTAGAAATTGAAAGATTTGGCGAAAATGTAACTCCAGATTTTGAAGTTCCTTATCACGTTGATATTATGGAAAGTTTTAATGGAATTGATTTAGATTCTGCAAGAGATACATCAGGAGCAGGTTTTTATTATTTAAAAGGAGATATTGCAAGACTTCATTCAGCAATTCTTTCTTATGCAAGAGATTTTATGATTGACAAGGGATATGAATATCACATTCCACCATTTATGATTAGATCTGACGTTGTTACAGGCGTTATGAGCTTTGCTGAAATGGAAGATATGATGTATAAAATCGAAGGCGAAGATTTATATTTAATCGGAACAAGTGAGCACTCAATGATTGGTAAATTTATAAATTCAATCACAGATGAAAACGAAATGCCACTAAGAATGACATCATATTCTCCTTGTTTTAGAAAAGAAGTTGGAGCTCACGGAATTGAAGAACGTGGAGTTTATAGAATCCACCAATTTGAAAAACAAGAAATGGTTATAATTTGTAAGCCAGAAGATTCAAAGAAATTTTACGACGAATTATGGCAAAATACTGTAGAATTTTTCAGATCTCTTGAAATTCCTGTAAGAACACTCGAATGTTGTTCAGGAGATTTGGCAGATTTAAAAGTAAAATCTTGCGACGTTGAGGCATGGAGCCCAAGACAAGGAAAATATTTTGAAGTAGGTTCATGTTCAAACCTTGGAGATGCTCAAGCAAGAAGACTTAAAATAAGATTAAGAGGAGAAAAAGGAAATTATTTTGCTCACACATTAAATAACACAGTAGTAGCTCCTCCAAGAATGTTAATTGCATTTTTAGAAAACTTATTACAAGAAGATGGCTCAGTTAAAATTCCAAAACCATTACAAATGTATATGGGCGGAATGGAAAAACTTGTTCCAAAAAAATAATAAATATTAAGATTTTAAATTAAAAAGGCAGTAGAGTTAAGTAGAAAATTTATCTTTGCTGTCTTTTTTTATTTTGAATTAAAAAAAATTTTTACTAGAAATTAAATAAAAAATTTTATTAGAAGTTAAATAGAAATTTTTAAAAAGCTATTGATAATGATTACGATTTTCTTTATAATAAAATTACAATATAAATCAAGAATAAAAGCTCAAAAAATATTTCATAGCGAGGAGAAAGGATATGAATTTTGAAAAGTTAAAGGATAATTTATACTATAAAACTATAAGGGCGATTTTCGCTATAGCTATGATTTTCATTATAGTTAGTTCTTATTTTGGATATAATGTGCCTGAAAATTTAGCTAAGTTCATTATGCTTGTTTTTTATATTATATTTTTTGTAAATTTTGTTTTGGTATATAAAAACAAATCTTTATTTTGGAATTTACTTATAATTTGTGCTTCTATATTTTCTATAGTATCTATAATTTTTTAAAATATAAACAAAAACTCTAAAGTCTTAAATAAAACTTTAGAGTTTTTTCTTTAGAATATATTTTTATCTGTAATTATTAAATCTAATTTTTGATCAAAATTGTCGAAATTTAATTTGTAAGATTTATTTATTTGATAAAATAAACCGATGTAAAAGGACTTATGATTTTTTATGTAATAATCATAAAATCCTCCGCCATAGCCAAGCCTGTATTTATTTTTGTCAAAGGAAAGTCCTGGGACTATTGTAAGGTCTATTTTTTCCAAACTTTTTTCAAGTTTTGATGTTTTTATTTTATATGCTCCATCTATAAGATCATCAAATGAAGTGAGCAAAACTGGAATCATTTCAGAATTTTTTATAATTTTTGGTATATAAACTTCCTTTTTATCTAAAAATGCTTGTTTTATTATTTTTTTTGTATCAATTTCATCTTCTGTTGAATAATAAATAAAAATCGACTTAGCACTTTTATAATAATCGCTTGATATAAGTTTATTTTTTATTTTTTCATCCCAAATTTTTTTATCGATTTTTGGGATTTTTTTTCTGTTATTTATAAAATAACGTCTTAGTTCTTTTTTCATTAAATCACTCCAAAAGCTTTTATATTATGATTCAATAATTTTAAAATTTTTTTTCTTAATTTAATCCTGTAAATTTATTTTTTGTTTTCATATAGGCTGCAATGATTTCTGCTCCCAAAATTATTGTCAATGAAAATAAAAGCATCCAAACTAATAAGGCTATAATTCCTGCCAAAGCTCCGTAAATAACAGACATATTGCTCATATTATTTAAGAAAAATGAATAGGCAAAGCTTGTTATTGTAATCATAATTGTTGTAGAAATTGAGCCGACAAAGGCGTCTTTGAAGCTTATTTTTATTGAATTATTGTAAGGTGCGCACTTGTATAAAAGGCTTAGACCAAGAATTAAAATTATTGGCGGAAGTATTCCTGAAACTAAATTGATTAGCCAAGTAAATTTTTCAAGAGAAAATGAAGAATTTACAAGTTGCAATACATTTTCTATTAAATTTAAAATTCCATTTGAATAAATTCTTAGCAAAAATAAAAATATTAGGATAAAAATAAGGATAAATGTATACAAAAATCCAAATATTTTATTTTTTATCATGGAATGATCGTCTTCAAGTCCGTAGGCTACATTTATTGCAAGAATTATTTTTGAAACTCCTTTTGATGCTGACCAAAGGGCAAATATCAATGTGATTGTAGAAAGTGTTGAAACTGATGATGAATTAATAATTGATTTTACAAGCATCAAAATTACACCTCTTATTGTTTCTGGCAAAAGCTCAATAAATTCTACAATTACATCTTCGTTACCTTTCATATATTTTGTGACAAGATTTAACAAAACCAAAAGCATGGGAATTGCTGCTGACAAAAAATAATAGGAAAGAGAAGATGCCAAGGTCATAATATCGTGGGACTTTGCTCTTTCGATTAGGGTAAAAATAAATTTTTTTGTTTTTTTTGATTTTATTTTTCCTTTCATTTTAAGTACCCATCAAACCATTCTTTAATTTTTTCTATTCTTTTTATCCTTGCTTTTGGCTTTCCTGATCTTGACAATTCGTGATTTTCTCCGTGAAAAATATACATTTTTGTATCAATGCCATTTTCTTTTATTCTTGTATACATTTGAAGACCTTGTTCCAATGGACACCTATAATCTTCGTCAGAATGAATAAACATTGTTGGAGTTTTTACATTTTTCGCGTGTTTAATAGGAGATTGCTCCCACATTTTTTCTAAATTATCCCAAGGATTTGCCCCTGTTTGGTCAGGCGCAAAATAATATCCTATATCAGAAACTCCATAGAATGAAGTCCAATTTGAAATTGATCTTTGAGAATTTGCAGCCTTAAATCTGTTTGTGTGTGAAACAATCCAATTTGTCATAAATCCACCATAAGATCCGCCATAAACTCCCATATTATTTTCATCAATTTGTGGATATTTTTTTATAGCTAAATCTGTAAAATTCATCAAATCTTCATAGTCAATAGTTCCATATCTTCCTCTAATATCAGAATATTTTACGCCATTTCCACTTGAACCGTGTGGATTTGTATAAATAATTATATATCCATCATTTGCAAAAACTTGGTGCTCGTGGTGAAAAATATTTGAAAATTCTGTTTTTGGTCCGCCGTGGATTGATAAAATGGTAGGATATTTTTTGTTTTTATCAAAATCTACTGGCAAAAGAACAAATCCTCTAATTTTATCGCCGTTTGATTCATAGAAAAATTCTTCGATTTTTCCAAGTGATGAATTTATTTTATTATCAAATAAAATTTTGCCATTTTTCTTTTCTTTTAAGTGGGAAATTCTATCTTCTGTCATTGCAAAATAATAAATATTGTCATTTGCTATTGCAAAATCTTCAACGCAACCAGAAATTTCCAGTTTTATATTTTCATTTTCATCTAAGGAATAAAGTTTTGATTCTTCTTTTTCTGTAACTACAAAATAAAATTTATTGTTTTTGTAAAAAAAAGTCCTATAAGCTTCGTATCTTGCATCGCTACCAATAGAATTGCCAAAAGATTTGTCAAAATCATCAGGACTTATTTTTTTATATTCTCCAGATAAATTGCCTTTGTAGATAAAGGCGTCTTCATTTATTCCGCCTTTTTTCATATCACTTGCCACAAAAATAATTTCATCTTTGTCATTAAAAAATAAATCATAATATGAAAATTCATTTTCGATTATAATTTTTTCTTCCTTATTTTCTAAATCTAAAATTATCAAATCATCTTTAAGCCTTGAAACTTTATTATCATTTTTTCCCAAAACTAGAGCTAATTTGTTTGTGTTTTTATTTATTGCAAAAGCATTTAGACTATCATTTTCAAAATCTCTAATTTTTTGAAGACTTTTATCTTCCTTTTTGAAAAGGTAAAGACTTTGTTTTTGATTATCTATATAACCTGTGCCATTAAACCAAAAAGGCAATTTGGTAACTTCCTTATAAAAAGAATTTTCCTTTTGTTTTTTCTTTTCGTCCTCACTTAATTTGTCAGACGCTTTTATTAAATAATATCCATTTTTTAAATCTTTGATATATGAAACATTTTTATCAATTTTAAATTCTAAACTTCCAACTCCCATTGACCTATCTTTTTTATAAAAATAATCAAATTTATCGTCGGATTTTTCCTTATAAATTAAATTATCATCTTCATCAAAAATAAAAATTCCAATATTTTTATTATCAGAAACTTTATATTTTTTATTTTTTTCTATATCAAAAAGATAAAGATAAGAATTGTATTTATTTTCATCTAAATCGGCATTTGTTTTTAAAAAAGCCAAATATTTTTCGTCATTAGATATTTCAAGACTTGAATAAAAATCATAAGTTAAAATATCATTAATTTTTGTTTTTTCCATTTCTCCTCCTTGCATTTATCTCATTATACAATAAATTTTAATAAAGAAAAAACTAAAGGTTTACATTAAACTTAGGGGGGTATATATATAATATCAAAATGACGGAGGTTCAATATGAAATTAAATATTAAAGGTAAAAACATCAATGTTTATGAAAGCTTAAAAGAAGAAGCTAAGGAAAAATTTGATAGGCTTGACAAATATTTCAACAAGGAAGAAGAAATGGACCTCAAATTTTCTACCGAAGGTAATTTAAAAAAAGTTGAATCAACCATTTTTCTTAAAGGCGGAACAATTTTAAGAGCTGAGGAAGTAAATGATAATTTCTCAACAGGAATTGATAAGGTAATAGATGCTTTGGTTCGTCAAATTAGAAAACAAAAAACAAAATTACAAAGAAATAGAAGAAATGGTGAATCAATTAAATTTGAATCCTTTGATAACATTGAAGAAGGAAAAGAGGAAAATATTCCAAAAATAAAAAGACAAAAAGAAATAGTTCTAAGACCTATGAGCGATGAAGAAGCTTGTATGCAAATGGAATTATTAAATCATGATTTCTTTATATACTTAGATGATGAAGAAATGAAAACAAGACTTGTATATAAAAGAAAAGATGGACATTACGGATTAATTATTCCTGAATAATATAAATTATTATCTGCTGCAAATTATTTTGCAGCAGTATTTTTGTGTTTACTAAAATTTTTTTTGATATAATATAAATAAAAATATTTAAATATGAGGGATAAATAATGAAAAAAATTGCTATAGTTGGTTTAGGATTAATGGGCGGTTCTTTTGCTAAGGCTTTTATAGAGTATAGTGATAATATAGTTTATGGCTATGATATTGATGAAAAAACGAAAAAATCGGCCAAGAATTTTGGTATAAAAATAATTGAAGATAAGAATGAATTAAAAAAAATGGATCTTACAATTATTTGTTTAAATCCATTAACCATAAAAAATTTTGTTGGAAAAAATTATAAATACTTATCCAAAACTGTTATGGAAATTTCCGGAGTAAAAAATAATTTGTATCCATATATAAAAAAATTATCAGAAAAATATTCTTTCGTATATAAATCAATTCATCCTATGGCTGGTAGAGAAGTTTATGGCTTTGAATCTTCTTTAAAAGATTTATACAAAAATGCTTCTATGATTTATGTTGATGATTTAGATGATGAGGAAATTTCTTTATTTAAAAAAATTGGATTTGACAAATTTGTAAAGGCAAGTCCCAAAAAACACGATGAAATGATTTCTTTTACATCTCAACTATGCCATGTGATTTCTAATGCATATGCATTAAATCAAAAAAGTATTTACCATGACGGATTTTCTGCTGGAAGTTTAAAAGATATGACAAGAGTTTCAAAGATTGATGAAAACTTATGGTCAGAATTATTTTTATTAAACAAGGATTTTTTGATTGAAGACATAAATACAATGATAGAAAACTTGGAAGAATTAAAAAATGATTTGAAAAATAATGACGTAGATAGATTAAAAGCCCAACTAAAAAAAGGAAATGACATAAGAAAGAAGATGTGGTAATGAAATTAAGTGTAGATTTAATAAATCCCTATGAAATAGAAATAGGCTCAAATATTATAAAAAAATTAAATACATATTTAAAAGAAAATTATAAAAATTCAAAAATTTTAATTATAAGCGATGACTTAGTTTATAAAATCCACAAAGAAAAATTAATCAAAGAGCTTGACGGATTTTTTTATAAAGAATTTATAATAAAAAACGGAGAAAATTCTAAATCAACAGAAAATTTGATAAAAATTTTAGAATTTGCTGCACAAAATCAATATAGAAGGTCCGATTTAATAATTGCTTTTGGTGGAGGAGTTGTAGGAGATATTTCTGGGCTTGTTGCATCTTTGTATCTTAGAGGAATTGATTACATTTCAATTCCAACTACTTTTTTATCAGCAATTGATTCATCAGTTGGAGGAAAAACTGCTGTGAATTTGAAGGCAGGGAAAAATTTGTGTGGAACTTTTTACCAACCCAAAAAAGTTTTTATAGATACAGATTTTTTAAAAACTCTTTCGGATTATTATTTTAATGATGGTTTGGCTGAGGCTATAAAATATGGAATGATTAGGGACAAGTCTATTTTTGATGAAATTTCAAAAGAAAATGTAAGTAAAACTTACGAAAATCTCCCATTAATTATAAAAAAATGCTTGGATATAAAAAAAGATGTGGTTAAAGATGATGAAAAAGATTTTGGTATTAGGCAAATTTTAAATTATGGTCACACATTTGCCCATGCTATAGAGAAAAATTCAAATTTTGAAATAAGCCATGGCCATGCGGTTGCTCTTGGTATGAAAATTATGGTTAAAAATTTTTACGAAAGTTTTTACGATGATTTTATAAAAGTGTTGAAAAAATATAATCTTGATAAAGAAATTGAATTTGATACAGAAAAAATATTAAAAGTTTGCATGGTCGATAAAAAATCAAGAAATGACAGGATAAATATAATTGTTGTGAGAAATCTTGGAACTTGCGAAATTTTAAATATAGATTTAAAGGATTTGAGGAAAATTTATGAAAACAGATAATATTTTAATTCATCCATCAAGGCTTGAAGGAGAAATTGACGCCATTTCCTCAAAATCTTATGGACATAGGGCTTTGATTTTGGCAGGTCTTTGTAAAAATCCTACAAATATTTATATTAATGAATTTTCAAAAGATATAAATGTAACTATTGATGCTTTAATAAATTTGGGAGTTGGAATTGAAAAATTTAAAAATTTTGTAAAAGTAATTCCTCCAAAAGAAAAAATAGAAAAAGCCACAATAGATATGTTCGAGTCGGGTTCTTCACTAAGATTTTTTACAGCTGTAGCAAATCATTTTGCCAAAGAAGTAAAAATTATTGGAAAGGAAAGATTAAGTCAAAGACCAAATTATGAATTAATAAAAAATTTGAGAAAGCATGGTCTTGAAATTTCATCTAATAAAATTCCTTATACGATAAAGGGAAATTTATTTGGTGGAGATTTTGAATTTTTTGAAAATAAATCCAGTCAATATATTACCGCAATTATGCTTGCGTCAAACAAATTATCTGGAAAAACTTTGATAAAATTAAAAGAAAAACCCGAATCGCTTGGCTATATTAACATAAGCAGAAAAGTTTTAAAAGATTTTAATGTAGATGTAAAAGAAGAAAATAATTCTTATTTTATAGAAAATCCACAAATAAAATCGCCTAATAATTATTATGTTGAAGGAGATTGGTCAAATGCTGCCTTTTTTTATGGGGCAAATCTTATAAATTCTCAAATAAAAATCAACAATTTGAAAGAAGATTCCTTGCAAAAAGATAGGGAAATTATAGATATTATAAATAAAATAAAACTTTGCAAAAATGAAAATAAGACACTTGAAATAGATATTTCTCAAATTCCAGATCTTTGTCCCATACTTGCTCTTCTTCTAACATACCTAGATAAAACTTCCTACATTACAAATGGAAAAAGATTGAGGCTTAAAGAAAGTGATAGGCTTGAATCAACTTCAAAAATGCTAAATGATTTGGGAGCAAAATGCGAAATTATTGGAGATAATCTAAAAATTTCAGGAAAAATTATAGGAGGAGAAGTCGACTCTTTTAACGATCACAGAATTGTAATGGCAGCAAGCATCGCTTCCTTGATGGCAAAAGATGACATTATTATAAAAAATTATAAGGCAGTAAACAAATCCTATCCTTCATTTTTTAAAACTTTTGAAAAATTAGGAGGGAAAATTGAGTATTTAGGAGCTTAAATGGAAGATTTAAAAGAGATTAGAAATCAAATTAATAAAATTGATGAAGAAATTATAAATTTATTGAAAAAAAGATTTGACCTTTCAAAAAAAGTTAGAGCCTACAAAATTTCCCACAATAAAAAAATTTACGATCCAAAAAGAGAGCGAGAAATTTTAAAAAAAATAAAAGAAGAAAGTCCTGAATATGGCGAGTATTTTCTTCCTATTTTTCAAGAAATTATGGATCAATCGAAAAATTTACAAAAAGAAGAAGAAAAATATGGACTTTTGGGAAAAAGTTTAGCTCATTCTTATTCAAAAATAATACACGAAAAAATAGCCTTTTATAATTACCAATATTTTGAAAAAAACGAAGAAGAATTAGATTATTTTTTTGAAAGAAAAGATTTTAAAGGAATAAATGTAACAATTCCTTATAAAAAAACAGTAATGAAATACCTAGATTTTGTTTCAAAAAAAGCAGAAAAAATTGGAGCAGTAAATACAATTGTAAATAAAAATGGAGAACTTTACGGTTACAATACTGATTATTATGGATTTTCTTATAATTTGAGAAAAAATAAAATAAATGTAAAAGATAAAAAATGCTTAATTTTAGGAAAAGGCGCCTCATCAGAAACTGTAAGCCAAGTTTTAAAAGATGAAGGTGCAAAAAAAATAGTATTTTTGTCAAGAAAATATAAACCGTATTTTAAAGATGCAAAAGATTATTTTGATTTTGAAATTATAATAAATACAACTCCTGTTGGAATGTATCCAAATAATGAAAATTATTTAAAAGAAATTGACCTTGATGATTTTATAAATTTAGAGGCAGTTGTAGATTTAATTTACAATCCATATATGACAAAAATTATAGCTTGTGCCAAAGAAAAAAATATAAAATATGCAACAGGTTTTGATATGTTGCTTGCCCAAGCAGTAAAAGCAAGCGAATTATTTTTAGATAAAAAAATTGATGAATCGCTGATTGAAAAAATGAAAAAATCAATTTATAAAGAAAAAATAAATATAGCCCTAATAGGTATGCCTGCAGTAGGCAAAACCAGCCTTGGAAAAATTTTAGCAAAAAATATGAATAGAAAACTTGTCGATATTGATTTAGAATTTGTAAAAAAATATGGAAATATTGAAGAATTTTTTAATAAATATGGGGAAGACGAATTTAGAAAAAAAGAAAGTGAAATAATAAAAGAAATTTCAAAAAAAACTTCTCTTATTATAAGTTGTGGTGGAGGAGTTGTTGAAAGAAAAGAAAATTATTATTTCCTAAAAGAAAATTCTCTAATAGTAGAAGTAAAAAGAAATTTAGAAAATCTAGAAACAGAGGGAAGACCTATTTCAAAAAAATATAATTTATTTGATTTATATAAAAAGAGAAAAAATTATATGACAGTTTTAAAGATTTTGAGGTGGAAAATAATAATTTATTTGAATGTGCTAAGGAAATTGAGGTGAAATTTTATGAGAATATTGATAATTAATGGCCCAAATATAAATATGCTTGGAATTAGAGAAAAAAATATTTATGGCTCAAAAAATTATAAAGATTTAATAAAATATATAAAAGAATACACTAAAGAAAAGGACATTGAAATTGAAATTTACCAATCAAATTCTGAAGGACAAATTATAAATAAAATTCAAGAAGCTTATAATTTGTATGATGGAATTGTAATAAATCCAGCAGCTTATACTCATACATCAATTGCAATTTTGGATGCGCTAAAAGCTGTAAATATTCCAACAGTTGAAGTGCATTTGACAGATGTAGATAAAAGAGAAGATTTTAGAAAAATATCTTATGTTTCATATTTTGCAAAAAAAACTATTAAAGGCAAGGGATTTGATGGTTATATAGAAGCGATTGATTTTTTAAAAGAAAATTATGATAAATAAATTTGTAAATTTATTTTACAATTTGTTAATTTTCATTTAATATTATATTTGTGATAGTTTAATCCTAACTTATTGCCAAAAGCTTATAAAAAGGGTAGGATATACAGAGAATTAGAGGTGAAAGATTTGGCGTTATTAAATATATTTAAATCATTTAGTCAAAAAGAAATTGACAACAACCAAAAATTGGTTGATAAAATTTTGGCACTAGATGAAGATATGCAAAAATTAACAGATAAACAGTTACAAGATAAAACTAATGAATTTAAAGAAAGATTAAACAAGGGCGAAAGTCTTGATGATTTATTGGTAGAGGCATTTGCAACAGTAAGAGAAGCAAGTGATAGAGTTTTGGGAATGAAACACTATCCAGTTCAATTACTTGGTGGAATTGTTCTACATAATGGACAAATTGCAGAGATGAAAACAGGAGAAGGAAAAACTTTGGTTGAAACTCTTCCTGCTTATCTAAATGCCCTTGATGGAAAAGGCGTTCACATAGTTACAGTAAATGATTATCTTGCAAAGCGTGACCAAGAGTGGATGGGAAAAGTTTATTCATTTTTAGGTCTTACAGTAGGTTGTATAATTTATGGACTTACAAATTCAGAAAGACAAAAAAATTATAACTGTGATATAACTTATGGAACAAACAACCAATTTGGTTTTGATTATCTAAGAGATAACATGGTTATTTATAAGGATAATATGGTTCAAAGAGGACTTCACTATGCCATAGTCGATGAGGTTGACTCAATTTTAATAGATGAAGCTAGAACACCACTTATTATTTCTGGAGAAGGCGATGAATCAACTGATACTTATGTAAAAGCAGATGAATTTATAAAAGGCCTTGAAGGAAGAATTTTAGATCCAAATGAAGATTTAGATCAAGATCCATTTGATAGAGAATTTGTTGTAGAAAAAGTAGATTTCTTAGTTGATGAAAAAAGAAAATCATCAAACCTTACAGAACAAGGTACAGCAAAGGCAGAAAAATTCTTTGGAATTGAAAATTTATCAGATCCAGAACATCTTGAACTTGCTCACTACATCAACAATGCTTTGAAAGCAAACACTACAATGACAAGAGATATTGATTATGTAGTAAATAATGGCGAAGTTATGATTGTAGATGAATTTACTGGACGTATCATGCAAGGAAGAAGATATTCAGATGGTCTTCACCAAGCAATTGAAGCAAAAGAAGGCGTTGAAGTTCAATCAGAATCAAAAACTCTTGCTACAATTACCTTCCAAAATTACTTTAGAATGTATGATAAATTATCAGGAATGACTGGTACTGCAAAAACAGAAGAAGAAGAATTTTCAGAAATTTATAATCTAGACGTTGTAGAAATTCCTACAAATAAACCAATTCAAAGAGTTGATGATGTAGATTATGTTTATATAAATGAAAATGGAAAATATAATGCGATAATTGAAGAAATTAAAAGAGTACATGCAACAGGTCAACCAATCCTTGTAGGTACAATTTCAATAGAAAATTCTGAAAAATTATCAAATGCTCTTAAAAAAGAAAAAATAAAACACGTTGTATTAAATGCAAAAAACCACGAAAGAGAAGCTGATATAGTTGCTCAAGCAGGAAGATTAAATTCTGTAACAATCGCAACAAATATGGCAGGCCGTGGTACTGATATTATGCTTGGTGGAAATGCCGATCACATGGCAAAGCAAAGATTGAAAAGAGAAGGAATTTCAGAAGAATTGCTTGAACAAGTTGACTCTTTCCAAGAAACAGATAACCAAGAAATATTAGAAGCAAGAAAAAAATATAAACACTACAAATCTCTAGTAAAACCTGGCATAGATGAAGAAGCTAAAAAAGTTAGAGAAGTCGGTGGACTTTATATAATTGGTTCAGAAAGACACGAATCACGAAGAATTGATAATCAGTTGAGAGGTCGTTCTGGAAGGCAAGGAGATCCAGGAAAATCAAGATTTTTTATTTCATTAAAAGATGACTTGATTAGACTTAATGTTGGAGAACAAATTTCAAAATTTGTAGAAAATTATAATTATCCAGAAGATGAACCAATTGTTTCAAAAATGGTTACAAGGTCAATTGAAAAAGCTCAAACAAGAGTTGAAGCAAATAACTTTGCAACAAGAAAAAGAGTTCTTCAATACGACGATGTAATGAATAAACAAAGAACAATAATCTATAACGAAAGAAAACAAGTTCTTTACGGAGAAAATATGAGAGATTCAATTCTTGGAATGATAAAAGATTCAATCTCCCAATCCGTTTATTCATTTACAAATCCACAAGTAAAACCAGAAAATTGGGAAATGGTAGCATTATTAAATCATTTAAAATCAATTGCAATTCCTGTTGAATTATTGAAGTTTGAAAATATAAATGATTTTACTCAAGAAAAACTAATAGATTATATTTACCAAACAAGCTTAGAAAAATATGAAAATAAGGAAAAACAATTTGGCGAAGAAAACATGAGAGAAGTTGAAAGAGTTGTTTTACTTAGAGTAATTGATACAAAATGGATGGAACACATCGATTCAATGGATCAAATGAGAAAAGAAATTGGTGTAAGGGCAATGGGAAATGATGATCCTGTAAGAGCTTACACAAATACTGGTTTTGATATGTATGAAGAAATGACTAATGCAATCCAAGAAGAAACTGTAAGACTTATGATGGGTGTTGAAATCAGACAAAATATTGAAAGAAAACAAGTTTTAAAACCTGATGAAGAAGGATTTGAAAATCCTGAGAATCCAGAAGAAGCAACAAACAGGGCTGAAAGAAGAAGATTAAAAAGAGAAGCTAAAAAAGGACACATTAAGGGTAATTAGATGGCAGAAATTTATGAGCTAAGAGAAATCATTAAAGAACTTGATAAAAATCTAGATATGATTGGCTCTCATCTTAACCCAGAAAAGCTAAATACAGAAATAAAACAAATTGAAAAACAAACTCTAGAAGAAAATTTTTGGGATGATAGCCAAAAAGCTCAAGAAATAATGGCAGATTTGTCAGATAAAAAAGAAAATTTTAAAACTTTTACAAGCTTTGAAGAAGAATTAAAAGACCAATCTGATCTTTTGGATATAATTGAAGAAAGCAATGAAGATTTAGAAAGTTTAAATGAAATTGAAGAAATTTTAAATTCATTAAAAAAAGAAATTGGATCTTTTAAAATAAAAACTGAGCTTGATGGAGAATATGACAAAAATAATGCCTATCTTGTAATACATGCTGGAGCTGGTGGACTTGAAGCTACTGATTGGGCAGAAATGCTTATGAGAATGTACACAAGATTTTTCGAAAAAAGAAATTTTAAATTTGATGTAACAGATTTAAATAACGAAGAAGCTGGTGGTATAAAATCTGCAACAATTCATGTGAAAGGCTCTTTTGCTTATGGATATTTAAAAGGAGAAAAAGGCGTTCACAGGCTTGTAAGGATTTCTCCTTTTGATTCTTCGAAAAGACGCCACACTTCTTTTGCATCAGTTGATATTTTTCCTGAATTAGATGATGATATGAGTGTAGAAATTGATCCAAAAGATTTGAGGATTGATACTTATAGGGCAAGTGGAGCAGGTGGACAGCATGTTAATAAAACTGATTCTGCTGTAAGAATTACCCACATCCCAACAGGAGTTATAGCATCAAGTCAAGCTGAAAGAAGTCAAACTCAAAATAAAGAAACAGCAATGAAACTTCTATTGGCAAAACTTATTCAAATTAAAGAAGAAGAACACAGGGAAAAAATTGAAGATATTCAAGGAAATTACACCCAAATAGCTTGGGGAAATCAAATAAGATCTTATGTATTTCATCCATACACTTTGGTTAAAGATCATAGAACAAATTTTGAAGTTGGAAATGTAGAAAGTGTAATGGATGGAGATATTGACGGATTTATAGATGAATATTTAGCTAATAAGGGAAGGGAATAATCTTTCCCTTATTTTTTATTAAAAAGGAGAAAAAATGAAAAATATAATTTTAACTGGAGATAGACCAACAGGAAAACTTCATTTGGGCCATTATGTTGGCTCATTAAAAAATAGGGTTAAAATGCAAAATGAAGGAAATTATGACAAAATGTATGTTATGATTGCCGATGCTCAAGCTCTTACTGATAATTTTGATAATCCAAAAAAAATCAGAGAAAATATTACAGAAGTTATGCTTGATTATTTATCAGTTGGACTTGATCCAAATAAGGTAACATTTTTTGTTCAATCTTATGTAAAAGAGCTTACAGAATTAACTTTTTATTTATTAAATTTAGTTACCCTATCAAGGCTTGAAAGAAATCCTACTGTAAAAAGCGAAATAAAATCTAAAAATTTTGAAACAAGTCTTCCAACTGGATTTTTAATTTATCCTGTTAGCCAAACTTCAGATATTATTTTGTTTGATTCTAATATTGTTCCAGTTGGAGAAGACCAAGAGCCAATGCTTGAACAAGCTAGAGAATTGGTTCGTTCATTTAATAGTACTTATAAAGAAATTTTTAGAGAACCAAAAGCAGTAATTCCAGAAAATAAAGTTTGTAGAAGACTTCCAGGAATTGATGGAAATGCAAAAATGAGTAAGTCTTTGGATAATTGTATTTACTTATCAGATTCAAAAGAAGAAGTAAAGAAAAAAGTAATGTCAATGTTTACAGATCCAGGACATATAAAAATTACAGATCCAGGAAAGGTTGAGGGAAATTCTGTATTTACTTATCTTGATGCTTTTTGTGAAGATTATCATTTTGAAAAATTCTTGCCAGAATATAAAAATTTAGATGAATTAAAAGATCATTATAGACGTGGTGGTCTTGGCGATGTAAAAATTAAAAAATTCTTAAATAAAGTTTTGGAAGATTTTCTTGTTCCTGTTAGAGAAAAAAGAGCTTATTATGAAAAAGATATTTCCAAATTATTTGAAATTATGGAAAATGGTTCGAAAGAGGCAAGTGCTTATGGAAAAATGAAACTTGAACAAGTAAAAGACGCTATGGGCATAAATTATTTTGATGATAATAATTTAATTTCTGAACTTCAAAGAAAATATGACCAAAAATAAGATAAATTGATAATAATTTGTTAAAAAAGTGCAATTTTATTTGCACTTTTTTTCTTTATGTCCTATAATGGATAGGTAGTCACGTTACGAGCTATATATTTTACATAAAAATATAGCTAAAAAAGGAGTGTTTAAATTTTTATGAGTAAATCTGAAAAGAAAAAACTTGGTTTAATACCTAAATTATTGATAGCGATTGCCTTAGGTACTTTAGCTGGTTTATATTTGCCTGAATGGTTTGTAAGAATTGCAGTTACATTCTCATCAATTTTCGGTGCATTTTTAAACTTTGTTATCCCACTTATGATAATCGCTTTTGTTACTAAAGGAATAGCAGATCTTGGAGAAGGAGCTGGAAGGTTACTTGCTGTAACTGTTCTTATTGCTTATGCGTCAACATTAGTTGGTGGTTCATTATCTTATTTAATGAGTTCAAATATTTTCCCAGCTTTTATAAGTCAAGATCAAGTTGCTAAAATCCAAGCTTCAAGTGAAATTGAAGTTAATCCATTTTTTGAAGTGCCTATCACACCATTTTTTGATGTTACATCAGCAATTATTTTTGCCTTTATGATGGGAATTTCAATTTCTTGGTTAAGAAAACATGGTAAGGGAGAATATTCTTATGGTTTAATTGGAGAATTTAATGAGATAATTACAAAAGTTTTATCAACAGCAATTGTTCCATTATTACCATTTTTTATTTTTGGTAATTTCTCAAAAATGGCATTTACAGGTTCTGTATTTGCAGTTCTTTCAATTTTCTGGAAAATATTCTTGTGTGTAATTGCTCTTCACTTATTATACATATCTGCTTTATTTATAATAAATGGTCTTTATACAAAGAAAAATCCTCTTGTTTTAATCAAAAACCAAATCAAAGGATATTTAACAGCAGTTGGAACTCAATCATCTGTTGCAACAATTCCTGTAAACTTAGAATGTGCTAAGTCAAATAGTGTTAGCAAGGGAATAAGAGATTTTGTAATTCCTCTTGGAGCTACTGTTCACATGCCAGGCTCAATGATTACAATTACAGCTTGCACATTTACAATTTTAACAATGTATGGAATGGATCATTCTTATTTATTAATGTTAAGATATATGGCAATTTTGGGAATAGCTATGGTTGCAGCACCTGGTGCACCAGGTGGAGCTGTAATGAGTGCCCTACCATTTTTACCAGTTGTAGGAATTCCTTCAGAAGGAGAGCTTGCATCATTGTTGATTACACTTTATCTAACTCAAGATTCATTTGGAACCGCTGCAAATATATCAGGAGATACAGCAATCTCTATTGGTATAGATAAAATATTTAATAAACATATAGTTAAAAATGATGACTACAAAGACGGTTTCAATGATGAAATTATAAATGCTGAAGAAATTTAATTAAAAAACTAGGCTTTGCGCCTAGTTTTTTTGTGCTTAAAATTATTTATAAATTAGAAATTGGTAGGGAAACTTTTATTAGGCTTCCTTTGTCTTTGTCTAAAACTTTAATTTTTCCTCTATGAAGTTTTATTGTTTCTTTTACTAGAGAAAGTCCTAGTCCTGAGCCTATTTCTTCGTTTGCTTTTATTCTATAAAAGGCTTTGAAGATATTTTCTTTTTCGCTATTTGCTATTCCTATTCCACTATCTTCTACATAAATTTCTGCAAAGTCTTTATTTTTTTTGGAATAAATTTTTACGAATCCATTATTGTTGTTGTATTTTATTGCGTTTTCTATCAAATTATAAAATACTCTATAGATTAGTAAATCACTTCCTTCTATATATATTTCTTGGCATATATTTTCTATGTTTATGTTTTTTTTTGTCGGATATAAATGATAAATCTTGAATTGCCTCTTCAATTAAAGAGGATAGTTCAATTTTTTCGTTTCTTGTAACTGATCTTAATTCGCTTAAATCTAAAAGGCTTGTTACAAGTTTTGAAAGTCTATCTGATTCGTTTTTTATCATTGTTACAAGATTTTTTATTTCATCCTCATCCATATTTTCTTCTTCGAATAGGTCGATTTGTGAATTTATTATGGTAAGGGGAGTTCTCAACTCGTGAGCTGCTCTTGCTGTAAATTCTCTTTCGTTTTTGTAGGATTCGTTTAATCTTTCTAGCATTTGGTTAAAAGATTTGGTTAATTTTTGAAATTCTTTTATTGGATTTTCTTTTACTTCGTAATCGGTTATATTTTTAAGCTGGATTTGTTCAATTTGATTTGAAAATTTATCAAGGGGTTCTAGGAATTTTCCGCTTAGAAAGTATGAAATTATTCCGCCAAAAATTGTAACTAAACTTGTTATTATCCATGATTTTTTTGAAAAATTATTTTTTGTAATTGTGACTTGGTCAGAAAAATTTGTATCAAAATCGCCAATTTTATCATTGTCAATGTTTATATACAAATCTTCTTTGTTTTCCATTTTATCGACATATCCACCCAAAGAATCTATATAAAAATATGCGGTTTTGTTCATAAAAAAATTCATGGTTAAACTTGTAAGAGCTATCAAAATACTTGTTAAAATGGCGATTCGAAGCCTTAATGACATTTTTTTCATTTTATTTTCCTCAACAAATATCCTATTCCAATCCTATTTTCAATTGGATCATAGCCTAGTTCTTGTTTTAATTTTTTTCTAAGGGCTGATATATGCACTCTTATGGAATTGCTTAATAAATCAACGCTAGAATCCCAAACGTGGTCAATTAATTCTTCTTGGCTTACTGGTCTTCCTTGATTTAAAAGCAAGTATTCCAAAATCCCAGATTCTTTTCTTGTCAATTTTAATTCTTTGTCGTCAATAAAAATCGTCCTATTTTTACTATCAAATTTTATCTTATCAAAAGAAAGTTCTGTATTATTTTGTATAAAGTTTCTTCTTGTAAGAGATCTAACTCTTGCTTTTAATTCGTCCAAGTGAAATGGCTTTTGCAAAAAATCATTTGCTCCGGCATCAAGACCTTCGACCTTATCTTGGATTTGACTTCTTGCAGATAAAATTAAAACTTTTGTTTCAACATCTTCTTTTCTTAAATTTTTCAAAATTTCCATTCCGTCCATATTTGGAAGATTTAAATCTAAAACTATAAGATCATAAGATTCAATTTCTATCATCTCCATAGCATCAAAGCCATCAAAAGCGGATTCGACTTCATAACCTGCATCTTTTAAAGATTTGTTTATTGTGTTATTTAATATTTTTTCATCTTCTACTATTAATATTTTCATGTTTTCTCCTTTATAATTATTATATCAAATCATAATAAAATATATGTTAAGAAAATCTTAACAGAAAATTTATATCTAATCTGTTATTATTAATTTGTAAAGAGGTGATTGATATAGAAATTAAGAAAAAGAAAAATATACAAATAGGATTTTTGATCCTTGCAATAGGTTTTATTTCTTATGGAGCCTTCCGTGGAGAAGTAGATACGGTTTTTAGCAAGGCGATAAAATTATGTCTGGAGTGTGTTGGAATTGGATAAGATTAGATCAAAAACTATAGCAAAATTTAGGTGGCTAATCCAAATTTTAGCAAGTCTTATGACAAATATTCACCTTCCTAATTTTTTAAAAGGAGTAATTTATAGGGGGAATATAAAAAAGATTTGCGTTCCTGGACTTAATTGCTATTCTTGCCCAGCAGCAACAGGAGCTTGTCCAATAGGAGCATACCAGGCAGTAGTTGGCTCATCAAAATTCAAATTTTCCTATTATATAAGCGGATTTTTGATTTTTGTGGGAGTAATGGTAGGAAGATTAGTTTGCGGATTTTTGTGTCCATTTGGTTTTATCCAAGAAATTTTACACAAGATTCCATGCAAAAAATTTTCAACAAAAAAATTAAAACCATTAAGATACATAAAATATTTGATACTATTAGTTGCCGTTATTATTTTGCCAGTTCTTGTAGTAAATGAATTGGGAATGGGCAATCCATATTTTTGTAAGTACATTTGCCCAGCAGGAGTTCTAGAAGGAGCAATCCCGCTTTCCTTGGTAGATACATCAATAAGAGCAAGCTTAGGTTCATTATTTAACCTAAAACTTACAATTTTGATAATAACAGTAATCCTATCAATAATATTTTTTAGACCATTTTGTAAATGGATTTGTCCTTTGGGAGCATTTTATGCCCTATTTAATAAAATATCCCTATTCAAAATAAATTTTGATAACAACAAGTGCATATCCTGCAAAAAATGCGTAAAAGCTTGTAAAATGGATGTAGACGTTAGAAAAGACCAAAACCATACCGAATGTATAAGGTGTGGAATGTGTATCACATCGTGTCCAACCTGTGCCCTCAAATATCAATTTGGACTCGATAAGAAAAAAGAAGAAAATAAAAAAGAAAATTTAAAAGAAGATATTAAAGGAGAAAAAAATGAAATTTAAAAAAGTAAAAGTATTAGCATTATCAGCAACATTAGTATTAGCATTAACAGCTTGTTCAAAACAAGAAAACAAAGACAATATGAACTCAAATCCTTCATCAGTAGAAAAAGTTGAAAGCAATTCAAATAACTCAAATAAGATGGACGATAATAAAGCTAAAATTGACGAATTGATGAAAAAACAAAATGACATCTTAGCTTCACACGATAAGCAATGGCAAGTAGCATTTTCAAAAGCAGATAAGTCAAGCGCAGAAGATAATAAAGATAAAGGATACGATGCATATTTAAAAGATTTAGTAGAAAAAGCAAAAGATGAATTATCCAAAGAAGACTATGAGCTTTTGACAAAAGACGTAGAAGAAATTGCAAAATTAGAAGAAGAAATAACAAAATTAAAAGCAGGAAAAGAAAGCGCATCAAACAAAAAAGAAGATGGAGCAGTTTCAACAAAAGAATTAAAAAAATTCCCAACATTTAATTCAAAAGATTTTGATGGAAATGATGTTACAAAAGACATATTCAAAGATAAAAAATTAACACTAGTAAATTTCTGGTTTAATGGTTGTGCACCATGCGTAGGAGAGCTTCCAAAATTACAACAATTAAACGATGAAATAGAAAAAATGGGTGGACAAGTAATAGGAATAAATTCAGAAGCCAAAGTAGGCGAGGAAGATACAATAAAAGAAGCTAAAAAAATCCTAGAAAAACAAGGGGCAAAATACAAAAATATTACTATAGACAAAGGTAGCGAACTTGAAAAATACACAGAAACAATAATGTCATATCCAACATCAATCCTTGTAGATAGCGAAGGAAATATAGTTGGAGATCCAATAGTAGGAGCAATAGACAAAGAAGACAAATACAAAGAAGTAAAAGAAATGATAGAAAAAATAATAAAAGACAAAATGTAGAAAATGAAAATTTTCGAATTTAGATTTATATTATCCTTCTTGATGAATCAAAAATACCAGAGTTTTAAAACTCTGGTATTTTTGTATTAATTTTAAATTATTTATTTCTTGGATGTTCAATTGCTTCTTGAGCTGCTGCAAGTTTTGCAATTGGAACTCTAAATGGAGAACATGATACATAATCAAGTCCTACATTATATAAATATTTAACAGTAGTAGGCTCTCCGCCGTGTTCTCCACAAATTCCTAAGTGAAGATTTGGATTTGCTTTTTTACCACGTTCAACAGCAGTTTCAACTAAGAAACCAACACCTTTTTGGTCTAGAACTTGGAATGGATCTTTTGCAAAAATATCTTTATCTAAATAAAGATCCAAGAATTTACCAGCGTCATCTCTTGAAAGACCAAAAGTCATTTGTGTTAAGTCGTTTGTACCAAATGAGAAGAAGTCAGTAATTTCTCCAATTTGATCAGCTGTTATAGCAGCTCTAGGAATTTCAATCATTGTTCCTAATAAGTAGTCAATTTTCTTTCCTTTTTCTTCAAATACTTTTTCAATTTCTTCTCTTACTTGATTTTTTACATAAGCAAGTTCTTTAACATCAGATGAAAGTGGAATCATTATTTCTGGAACAACATTAATTCCATCTTCATGACAATGCATTGCAGCTTGAATTATAGCACGAGCTTGCATTTTTGAAATTTCAGGATATCTAACGCCAAGTCTTAGTCCTCTAAATCCAAGCATTGGGTTTACTTCTTCAAGATCTAGGATTCTCTTTTTAACTTCAGAAATTTCCATATTTAAATCTTCAGCAAGAGTTCTAATTTCTTCTTGTCCTCTTGGTAAAAATTCGTGAAGAGGTGGATCAAGAAGTCTTACAGTAACAGGTCTTTCGCCCATTAGAGAATAAATTTGATAGAAATCATCTTCTTGCATTGGAAGAATTTTATCTAAAGCTTCTTTTCTTGTTTCGAAATTGTGAGCTAAAATCATTTTTCTAACTTGGAAAATTCTATCAGCCTTAAAGAACATGTGTTCAGTTCTACATAAACCAATTCCTTCAGCACCAAATTCTAAAGCTTGTTTAGCATCGTGAGGTGTATCTGCATTAGTTCTTACTTTCATATCACGATATTTATCAACCCAGCTCATGAATTCTCCAAATGTACCTTCAAGTTTTGGATTTTCAGTTTCTAAAGCTCCAACGTAAATATTTCCAGTAGAACCATCTATTGAAAGTACGTCTTGGTCTGAATATTTTTTGCCATCAATTCTTACGAATCTTTCATCTTCATTTACATATATTTCATGAGCTCCAGATACACAACATTTTCCCATTCCTCTAGCAACTACTGCAGCGTGGCTTGTCATACCGCCTCTTGCTGTTAGAATTCCAACTGCTGAAACCATTCCTTCAAGATCTTCTGGAGAAGTTTCTTCACGAACTAAGATTACATTTATACCTTTTGCAGCTCTTTTTTTAGCTTCTTTTGCAGTAAAGGCAATGTAACCTACAGCAGCTCCTGGACTTGCTGCAAGACCTTTAGCAACAGGTTCATTTTCTTTTATAGATTTTTGAGAAAGTGTAGGGTGGAGTAAACCATCAAGATCTTTAGGATCAATTCTTAAAACTGCTTCTTTTTCATTAAGAAGTCCTTCATGAACCATATCAACTGCAACTTTTACTGCAGCATGAGCAGTTCTTTTACCATTTCTTGTTTGAAGTAGGAATAATTGTCCTTCTTGGATTGTAAATTCCATATCTTGCATATCTTTGTAATGTTGTTCAAGTTTTTCTGCAGTATCATGGAATTGATCAAAAACTTCTGGCAATGAATCTTTTAATGTTGCAATTTCTTTTGGTGTTCTAACTCCAGCTACAACGTCTTCGCCTTGAGCGTTCATTAAATATTCACCAAATAATTTATTTTCACCAGTTGCAGGGTTTCTTGAGAAAGCTACACCTGTTCCAGAAGTTTCTCCCATATTTCCAAATACCATTGATTGAACATTTACAGCAGTTCCCATAGAATCATCAATATCATTTAATCTTCTATATAAAATTGCACGTTCATTATTCCAAGATGCAAATACAGCAGTAATAGCTTTGTCTAATTGTTCTCTTGGCTCTTGAGGGAAATCCTCTCCTTCAATATCTTTATAAACTTTTTTATATTTTTCTACAACATCTTTTAAGTCGTTAGCATCAAGTTCAGTATCTTCTGTTACGCCTTTTTCAACTTTTTTTGCACTAAGAACCTTTTCAAAATTATTTTTATTGATTCCCATTGCTACATCAGCAAACATTTGAATAAATCTTCTGTAAGAATCGTAAGCGAATCTTTCGTTGTTTGTTTTTTTGCTAAGACCTATAACAGCATCATCATTTAAACCAAGATTTAAAATTGTATCCATCATACCTGGCATAGAAATTGGAGCACCACTTCTTACAGATACAAGGAGTGGATCTTCTGTTGAACCAAATGTTTTTCCATTATGTTCTTCTAAATCTTTGATGTGATTTGTTATTTCTTTTTTAAGATCTTCCCAAATTTTTTTATCTTCTTTGTAAAATCTTGCACATGCTTCTGTTGTAACCGTAAAACCGTATGGGACATTGATTCCCATATTTGTCATTTCTGCTAGATTTGCGCCTTTACCACCGAGCAAAGAGCGCATGTCCTTGTCGCCTTCGTTAAAATTGTAAACATATTTTTCAGTCATTTTTTTCCCCTTTCCTACTGTTAATATGATTAATTATTATATCAGACGTTTCTTCTATAGATTTATATGTAACATCAATCATTACACAATCTAAATCTTCCATAATCGCTTTGGCATAGTCCAATTCTTTTTGAATTGCTCTTATATCTGAATATTGACTTTTTCCAGATAAACCCAAACTTTTAAGTCTTTCTTCCCTAAAAGACTTTAAAATATTTTTATCGATAGTTAGACCGAATATTTTCTTGCTATCAATTTCAAAAAGTTCATCGGGCAGGCTAGTATTTAAAAGTATAGGAATATTACAAACTTTATAGCCCTTGCTTGCCATATAAATTGATAATGGCGTTTTAGAAGAACGAGATACTCCAATTATTGCTATATCACAAGCTTTAAGTGACCTAAAATCTTTGCCATCGTCATATTTGATTGCAAAATCTAATGAATTTAATGTTTTAAATCGGTCAGTTTCATAAAGGGACTCTTCAGAAAAAGCATACTTTGGTTCTAATTCAAGTTTTTTAGAAATAGTCCTTATGGAATAGCCGGTTATATCAACATAAGTAATATTATTTAGCTCACAAAAATCATTGATATAAACATTCATCCTTGAATCTTGAAATGAGTGATAGATAATGAAATTATCGCAAGTTTCAATTATAAAATTTAATATATCTTTAAGAGAATCTATATCTCTTACATCTGGATATATATTTGTAATTGATTCAACATTAAACTGACTAAGAGATACTTTTACAATTTTTTCTGTAGCGTATCCACTTGTATCAGAGATAATGTTTACACTAAGCTTCATCCTGTCACCTCTTTAATATAAGATTCTATTAATATTATAGCATTTTTAATCAAAAATCCAAGAGCTGAAAACATTTTTCAATCATTAAAACTAATAATTATTAATATTTTACAAATATATTATTTGAATTTTCAACATTAACTTTTACAAGTGAAATTGACAAAAAAATAATTTAAAATATAATAAGAAAAAGAATTGAATAATAAACTTTGACAAAAAGGAGTAGTAGGGGAAATTTTTTAGAGAGAAGACGGCTGGTGAAAGTCTTTAAATTGAAACTATGAAGGTTGTTTTGAAATAGTTTAATGTAGCATGCATGAATGCAAATAAGAGCCTTTTTTATAAAAAAGGAAGATAGGTGGTAACGCGATAATCTCGTCCTTGAGAATTGTGTTACTTTTTTTATTATTTATTTTTAATTTTTTATTTTAAAAATAAGGAGAAAATATGCAAACAAAATACGAACCACAAAAATTTGAAAAAGAAATTTATAAAAATTGGGAAGAGGGTGGATATTTTAAAGCAATGGTTAATGAAAATAAAAAACCATTTACTATTGTTATGCCACCACCAAATATTACAGGAAAATTACACTTGGGCCATGCCCTAAATAATACAATTCAAGATATTATTATTAGATATAAAAGAATGCAAGGTTATGAAGCTTGTTGGATTCCAGGAACAGATCACGCATCTATTTCGACTGAGGCAAAAGTTGTAGAAAAAATAAAAAACGAAGGAAAATCAAAAGATGAACTTGGACGTGATAAATTTTTGGAAGAATGTTGGGATTGGACAGAAGAATACGGTGGAACAATCAAAAGACAATTAAGAACTGTAGGAGTTTCTTGTGATTGGGATCGTGATTCTTTTACTATGGATAAAAATCTTACAAGGGCTGTTAGAAAAGTTTTCAAAAAAATGTATGATGAGGGATTGATTTATAGGGGAAATAGAATTGTAAATTGGGATCCTGAAGCAAAAACTGCACTTTCAGATGCAGAAGTTTATCACAAAGACCAAGAAGGACATTTGTGGTATATAAAATATTTCTTTGAAGATAGCGATGATTTTATTACAATTGCTACAACAAGACCTGAAACCATGCTTGGAGATTTGGCTGTTGCTGTAAATCCAGAAGACGAAAGGTTTAAAGATAAAATTGGGAAGAATTTAATTTTGCCACTTGTAGGCAGAAAAATTCCTTTGATTGAAGATTCTTATGTTGATATGGAATTTGGTACAGGTTGTGTAAAAATCACTCCATCTCATGACCCTAACGATTTTGAAGTTGGAAAAAGACATAAGCTTGGTCAATGCGTAGTTATTGATGAAGGTGCAAAAATTAAAGAAGGGTATGGAAAATATTCTGGTCTTGATAGGTATGATGCTAGAAAACTAATGATTGAAGATTTAGAAAAAGAAAATCTTTTGGTAAAGACTGAAACAATTGAGCATGCAGTAGGATATAGTGAAAGAACAAATGTTGTAATTGAACCATTAATTTCAAAACAATGGTTTGTTAAAATGGAAGATTTGGCAAAGGATGCAATCGAAGTTTATAAAAATGGAGATTTAAATTTAATCCCAGATTCTTTGGGAAAAACTTATATGAATTGGCTAGAAAATATTAGAGATTGGTGTATTTCTAGACAATTATGGTGGGGACACAGACTTCCAGTTTTCTACACTGAAGATGGAGAAATTATTGTTTCAGAAGAAGATCCTGATGAAAATGGATATTTGGATGGAAAAAAAGTTACTCAAGAAGAAGATACTCTTGATACTTGGTTTTCATCAGCACTTTGGCCTTTTGCAACTTTAGGTTGGCCAGAAGAAACTGAAGATTATAAATATTTCTTCCCAACAGATATTCTTGTAACAGGTTATGATATTATATTTTTCTGGGTTATAAGAATGGTATTTTCTTCACTTTACAATACAAATAAAACTCCTTTTGACCATGTACTTTTCACAGGTCTAATTAGAGATCCTCAAGGAAGAAAAATGAGTAAGTCTTTAGGAAATGGGGTTGACCCAATTGATGTTGTAAATAAATACGGAGCGGATGCTCTTAGATTTACAATTATTACAGGAAATTCTCCTGGAAATGATATGCGCTATGATGAAAAAAGAATTGTAGCAAGCAGAAATTTTGCCAATAAATTGTGGAATGCAACAAGATTTGTATTGATGAACGTTGATGAAAATGATGATATTGAATTTAAAAATTTAGATTTAAGCCTTGAAGATAAGTGGATTTTAAAAAGATTAAATAATGTAGTAGAAGAAGTTTCTAAAAACTTAGACAAGTATGAAATTGGTCTTGCTGCAAGTAGGATAGAAGATTTTATTTGGGAAGAATTTTGCGATTGGTATATTGAATTTGCCAAGGAAAGATTAAATTCTGATGATGAAAACAAAAAAGCTACAGTTAAAAAAGTTTTGCTTTATGTTTTAAAAGATATGATTTCACTTCTTCATCCATTTATGCCTTTTATTACTGAAGAAATTTATAAGCAATTGCCAAACAAAAAAGATATGCTTATAGTTGAAGATTGGCCACAAGTTAGGGATGATTTTAATTTTGATGATGAGGCAAGAGTTGTTGATGGAGCAATTGAAGCTATAAAAGCTATCAGAAATCAAAGACAAACTTTAAATCTTGGATCAAAAACAAGACAAGATTTAATAATTTACTCATCTGATGAAAATACAAGAAAATTCTTAGAAATTTTGAAGGGACAATTTGTAAATCTTTCAAAATCTGGGGAAATTTCAATTATAAGCGAAGATAAAGAGGTTGAAGATGCGGTTAGTTTGATTTTTAATGATTTTAAAATTTATATTCCTTTGAAAAATTTAATTGATTATGACAAGGAAAGAAAAAGATTAAAAGATGAAATCAAAAAATTAGAATCCGAAATAAAAAGAGCTGAGGGCAAACTCAACAATCAAGGCTTTGTTTCAAAAGCACCAGAGGCTGTTGTAAATGAAGAACGTGAAAAATTAGAAAAATATAAAGACTTACTTGTAAAAACTCAAGAATCTTACAAGGAAATAGAAGATAAATAATGTATAAAGATTTTGCTTATATTTACGATAAATTATCCTTTGACCTTGATTATGAAAAATATGCAAATAATATCAAGAATTTAGTCGGACAAAATAATATAAAAAAAGAAAAAATGTTGGAGTTAGCATGCGGAACGGGCATGCTAACCAATCATTTTTTTGATTTTTTTGAAAAAATTGACGCCTTAGACTTATCAAAATCTATGCTTGAAGTTTTTTCGAAAAAATTTCAAGAAGAAAATGTATCTTTGTATAACTATAATATGGTAAATTTTCAAAATGAAAATTCCTATGATTTAATTGTAATCTTGCTTGATTCTATAAATTATATTTTGGATGAAAAAGATTTGAAAAAATTAATAGAAAATTCTTATAAAAATTTGAAAAAAGGTGGACTTTTGATTTTTGATATAAATTCAGAATATAAAATGGAAGAAGTTTTTGGCTCAAAATCTTATATTTATGAGTATGAAGATATTTTTTATACTTGGGATAATATTAAAGATGGCGATATAATTGATATGGAATTAAACTTTTTTGTTGAAAATGAGGACGGAACTTACCAAAGAATAATTGAAAATCAAGTTGAAAGAATTTATTCTGTAGATTTTATGAAAAAAATTTTAAAAGAAAATATTTTTTCTGAAATTGAAATTTTTGATGAAGATACAATGCAAGAAATCAAAGATGATACTTTGAGAATTTTGTTTAAGGCTAAAAAGGAGTGAATATGGAAGGAAAAGTTAAATTTTTTGATGAGAAAAAAGGATATGGTTTTATAGAATCAGAAAGTGGCGACTATTTTTTCCATTATTCTGAAATAATTTCTGATAAGGATTATAAAACTATTGAAAATGGTGCAAGGGTTGAATTTGATGTGAAAGATTTGGGCAGGGGAGATACTGCATTTAATGTGAAAAAAAGGAGTTAAGATGAAATATTTTATTTTGATTTTGTTTTTGATTTTTCTTCCTCAAATTTATTATTTGTATAGGAAAAAAACTTATCTTGATTTAAAAAATGGTTCAAGATTTTTTATCAAAGAAGAAAGTATGATTAATGACAATAGGTGTAAGGTGATTTTGACAAATTCTGATGGTTTTGATATTTATGCTAACCGTTTTGATGTTGAAAATCCAAAAGCTGTTGTACAAATTGTTCATGGTATGCTTGAACATTCACTTAATTATTTGCATTTTATTAAATTTTTAAATGAGAGAGGATATGCTGTTATCATTTCTGATAATAGGGGACATGGAAAATCTATTTCTGAAAATCATCCTTCTGGATTTATAAAGGAAAAAGATGAGCTTGTTGACGATCAATATGTCATAAATAAATATATTAGAATGTATTACAAGGACAAAAAAATTTATATGATAGGTCATTCTATGGGATCTTTGATTTGTAGAAATTATTTGCAAAAATATGATGATACAATTGATAAATTAGTTTTGACAGGAACTGTAGCTTATATTCCAATAGCAAGTCTTGGAATTTTTATTGGAAATATTGTAACATTTTATTTGGGAGAAAAAAGAAAATCTAAAATTCTTGATAAACTTTCTGGAATTTCATCAAAAGATCCATCTTGGATTTCCTATAATGAAGAAAATGTAAGGATTAAAAACAATGACCCAATGCGCCTTGAAGGATTTTTGGCAAGAAGTAATGTATCTTTGTTTACTCTTGTAAATAATTTAAACAAGAAAAATAAATTTAAACTAAAAAATAAAAATTTACAAATAGCTTCATTTAATGGAGTTGATGATGACGTTACTGGTGGAGATAAGGGACTATTGAATACAAAAAATATTTTATCTTCTATTGGTTACGAAAATTTATATTTCAAAACTTACGATCACATGAAACATGAAGTTTTAAATGAAGATGAAAGATTTGAAGTTTTTGAAGATATAGATATGTTTTTTAAAAAATGAGTCTAGGCTCATTTTTTTAATGTGATACAAAAAAATGATTTTTAAATAAGGAAATAAAATGATTGAAGAAGAGCTTATTAGATTAAGAAGACATTTTCACAAATATGCCGAACCTGCTTGGATGGAATTTTTGACTACTGTAAAAATTATTGAAGAGTTGAAAAATTATAATCTCGACCTTTATTATGGAAAAGAAATTTATTTCAATAAAAGAATGGGACTTCCAGAAAAATCAATCCTAGAGTCTTATAAAAATTCCATTTCTATTTCTGATATAGAAAAAAAGGAAGAAATTTTGGATTCTTACACAGGTCTTATCGCTGTTTTGGATACGAAAAAAATTGGACCAAATATTGGATTTAGATTTGATATAGATGCAAATGAACTTTGCGAAAGTAATTCACTTGGACATTTGCCAAATATTTTAAATTTTTCATCAAAAAATTCTTTTGCCATGCACGCTTGCGGTCACGATGCTCACATGTCAATTGGTATTGAGCTTGCAAAAATTCTTGCATCAAATATAAATAAATTAAAAGGAAAAATTATTTTTATTTTTCAACCAGCAGAAGAAGGAGTAAGAGGAGCTTATTCTCTAATGAATAATCCGATTATAGATAAACTTGATTACTTGGCTGGCATGCATATTGGAATGGACGTAAAAAGTGGAGAAATTGGCGTGGGAAGTCATGGATTTCTTGCTACAAAAAAAATTGATATTATTTTTAAAGGCAAGGCTTCTCATGCTGGAGCAAGTCCCGAAAAAGGTCACAATGCACTTTTGGCTGCATCAAGTGCAGTTTTAAATTTTAATAGTCTTGCTCAACATTCTATGGGAGAGGCAAGAATTAATGTTGGAAAATTAAATGCAGGAAGTGGAAGAAATATAATAGCTAATAAGGCGAAAATCGAAATGGAGATTAGGGGAGAAAATGAAAATATAATTTCTTATTTATACGATGGAGTAAATAGAATCGTTGAAGGCTCAGCTATCTCTTATGATTGTTCTTATGAAATAGAAATAAAGGGACAAGCTCCATCACTTATTTCTTATGATGAAGAATTTATAAAAAATCTTAGAAATTATTATAAAGAAAAATCCTACAAACTTGTTGATGCACAGTTGAAAGGCTCAGAAGATATTGCTTATTTATTAAATGAAGTGAGAAAAAAAGGCGGCAAAACTGTTCATTTTATTTTAGGCTCAAATTTAAAAGACAGCCATCACAGCGAAGAATTTGATATTAACGAAAAAGATATGTTAAGAGGAGTCGACCTAATGGTAGATTTTGTAAAATATATTGAAAAAATTGATAAGATTGATTATGAAAGGATAGAAAATGAAAATTTTGCTTACAGGATTTGATCCTTTTGATAAAGACAAAATAAATCCATCAATTGAACTTGTAAAAAAAGTTGAAGAAAAAATTGAAGGCGCCCAAATTTTTAAAATAGAAATTCCAACAGTTTTCAAAAAATCTGGAGAAATTTTGGAAGAAAATATTAAAAAAATAAGGCCAGATGTAATTTTGTGCATTGGGCAAGCTGGTGGAAGAAGCTCTATTTCTGTTGAAAGAATTGCAATAAATATTGACGATGCAAGAATAGCTGATAATGATGGTAAAAAACCGATTGATGAAAAAATAAGAAGGGACGGAGAAAATGCTTATTTTTCAAATCTTCCAATTAAAAAAATTGTGGAAGAGATAAAAAAAGAAAAAATTCCAGCAGAAATTTCAAATTCAGCAGGAACTTTTGTATGTAATCATTTGATGTATGAGGTCTTGTATTTGGCAGAAAAATATAAAAATATAAGAGCAGGCTTTATCCATATTCCATATTTGCCAGAACAAGTTTTAAATAAAGCGAACACGCCTTCAATGGATTTGGAAAATTCTTTAAAAGCAATAAATATTGCCATAAAAACTATAATAAACCATGATGGAGAAGATTTAAAAATTTCTGGTGGAAAAATTTCATAATTTTTTAAAAAAAGCAAGTTTTGTACTTGCTTATTTTTTTGTTATAATGAAAAAGATTAGTGATAAAATAAATAATATTATTAATAAAATAAATATAAATTTTCTTAAAGGAGCTTTTATGAAACTAGAAATAAAAAATCTTTCCAAAAAATTTGGCAAAAAAGAAGTTTTAAAAAACATAGATTACACTTTTGACCAAGGAGTCGTTTATGCTCTTTTGGGAAGAAACGGTGCTGGAAAAACTACACTTTTTTCTTTGATTAGTGAGCAAATAAAAAAAGATTCTGGAAATATTTTTCTTCTTGATGAAAATGAAAAGAAAGAACTTGATTTTAGGGATGTATTTTTTATGGTTGCAGAGCCAGATCTTCCCAAATTTCTTACAGGGCGAGAATTTATAAAATTTTTTGTAGAGGCAAACAAAGAAATTATAAAAGATTTTAAGTCTGTCGAAGAATATTTTTCTCTTGTGGATTTTGACATGGAAGATGCCGATAGATTAATTCAAGATTATTCAACAGGAATGAAAAACAAACTTCAAATGCTTATGTTTTTGATTTTAAGACCAAAGGTAATTTTGATGGATGAGCCGCTTACAAGTCTTGATGTAGTTGTTCAACTTGAAATGAAAAAAATAATTAGAGATATTCACAAGGACCATATAATTATTTTTTCAACCCATATTCTACAACTTGCAAAAGATATTTGTGATGACATTGTCCTTCTCCATGATAAAAATTTACAAAAAGTTGATAAGATGGTTTCAGAAGATAAGGATTTTGAAGATAAAATAATAAAGCTTTTGACAAGTAAAAATGTTGAAAATATTGAGATAAATATAGATGATGAAAATTTGGGTGATAAAGATGAGTAGATATTTTTCAAAATTTCTTTTAATTGAAAGAATAAAAATCACCAAAATTTTTAATGGAATGGTTTATGGTATAAGAAAAATTCCTGTAATTGGAAAACACTTGGGAGATAAGTATTATTTTTATGATTTAAAAGAAATTGTAAATACATTTGTTCCGATTTTTTCTATAATTTGGCAATTGATCAAATCGATTTTAACTTTTGGATTTGCAATAATAATTTCAAGGACTATGTTAAAATTTTTATTTGAAATTTCTGATAAATCTCCCTTATTTTTTAGGGAAAATTTTGATTTAAGTCTGGGATCAGTTCTTCTAACTTGTATTCCTTTTGTTTTTTATATAACAAATATGATTACATCATCAATGCTAACAGATAATGGAAATGTATTTTCAGATTTGAGTAAAAATTTTAATTTTTTTCCAGATGATTTGGCGCGCATATTTTTGTATTTACAGCCATTTTTAATTTTTATTGGAAGAACTTTGGGATTTGTGATTTTTGGAAAAATTTTTGCAAATATAAATCCGATTTACACTTTTGCCTTTAGCCTAGGACTTTATTTTTACAATATAAATATGACTTGTTTTTGGACAAAAATATATGAAAAAAAAGAAAAATCATTTTTTGAAGATAGACCATTTTTACAAATCATTTTGATTATAATTATAGATTTGCTAATAAGTTTGTTAGTTTTAATTATAAAACTTGATTTTAAAGTTTTAAGTCTTGGATTTTTCTTGATTAATTTAATTTTATTTCCATTTACAGTGAAATATTTTAAAAATTTCAAGGGATATGACAAAATAATCGAAAAAACAATAAATGTATATAAAATTGCGGTTAAAGATGCGAAAAATATTCAAGATGGTGTAGTAAAAATTGAAAATAAAGATATAAATAAAAAAGAAAATATTAAGGGAGAAGGCTTTGTCTATCTAAATAAGATATTTTTTAAAAGACACAAAAGACATCTTTTAAAGCCAACTTTAATAAAAACAGGCATCTTTTTTGTCCTTGGAATTTGTGGATTTTTTCTTTTATCCAGACTTACAATTAAGGGTAATGAGGTTTATAAAATTTTAATATATGCAATACCAATAATTTCCTATATTTTATTCAAACAAGATAAAATTTTGATGGCTTTCTATAAAAATTGTGACTCATCACTTTTGTATTATAATTTTTATAGGGAAGATAAGAATTTATTGAAAATGTTTTGGCTAAGATTTAATTCTATTTTTAAACTCATGGCTATTCCTATGGGGGCTATGTTTATAATTTATATTGGCATAGCTATAAAATATTTGACTAAAACTAATTATAATTTATCCCTGCCAATTTTTTATATCTTATTAAATGCAATATTTTTTACAGTTTTGCCCTTGTTTCAGTATTATATAATCCAACCCTTCGATAAGGAAGGAAAACAAAAATCTCTTGTGTTAGTTTTGATGAATATATTTTTGTATTATATTTTTATACTTGGACTACCAGCTTTGGCAACAAAAATTGGAGAGATTAAATTTATGTTAATAATTTCAATTTTTATGGTTGCCTTTGTAGGACTTGCAAGTTTTTTAATATATAAATTTGCTCCAAAAACCTTTAAAATTAAGCAATAAAAAAGACCCTGCTGGGTCTTTTTATTTGTTTTCTTCTATATATTCAAATTTTTCCTTTTGCATTATTGAATCAGGAATCATTTTGCTTGTTACATATATTAAAAATGGGAGGACAATAGCATCATCCAAAATTCCAATTGCTGGTATCACATCATTTATAATATCAGCAGGTATTATTGCGTAAGCAATTGCTCCAAGTCCCAAAATTTTTGCAAGTTTTGGAGTTTCTTTATTTCTCATTGCCTTAAAATATACTGGTATAAAATTTTTGATTTTTCTAAATTTATTTATCATTATTTATCCCTTACTTTCTTTTGTTAAAACAGAATATAAAATATTCTTAGGTTCAATTTAATTATACTAGAAATATCACGCTTGTAAATTAAATATATTAATTTTAAATTTAAAGTATTCCTACAAGAATAGTATATTATGATTTTTTTAAATTTCAAGTTATAATATATAAAAGGAGTTATTATGGCGTTAAAAGTTATTGATATAGATATTTTAAAATTAAATGTAGATGCAGTTGTAAATGCTGCGAACGTAGACTTGGTTGAAGGTGGTGGAATTTGCGGGCAAATTTTTGAAAAAGCTGGAAGAGAAAATCTAAAAAAAGCTTGCCAAAAAATATCCCCAATTAAACCAGGCGAGGCTGTAATTACAGATGGATTTAATCTTTATCAAAAATATATAATCCATGCAGTAGGCCCTGTTTATAATGAAATGTATAAAGAAGCTTGTCAAAAAATCCTTCAAGATGCCTACAAAAATTCTTTAAATATTGCCAAGAAAAAAGGAATAAAGTCTATAGCTTTTCCACTAATTTCATCTGGAATTTACGGCTATCCTGACAAAGATGCCTTTATGATTGCAAAAAATACAATAGATGAATTTTTAAAAGATAATGAAATGGAAGTTTATCTATCAACTTATGGGAAAAATATTTTATCTTTAATTATGGGATAAGGAAAGTTATTTATTTCATTTTTGAAAAATAAAAAAATTCCGATAAAATTAAATATTTTTACAAAAAAGAATTAGACTTTTGCCTAAGAGCTAATTCTTTTTTGTTTATAAACATTCAATTCAATCATAAAATCGTTATTTAAAACTTGTCTTATACAAGTATAACTTTGATTCCTAAACTTTCGGCATATTCTAAAATACTTCTTGGCATAGAACTATCTGTTATCAGAATATCTATATTTTCTATTGTTCCTATTTTAAAATTTGCGGTTTTTGAAAATTTACTTGAATCGCATACCAAAATATTTTTGCTTGTAGATTCGTTTATCATATATTGGTTTATTTCAACTTCATCTATAACTGACGTAGTTAATTCTCCGCTTTCAGATACACCAGAAATTCCTAGGATTGAAATATCTGATGCAACAGTTTTGAGATTATTTAAAGCAAAAGTACCGGTAAGTGCGTTTTTTGGATAAGAAACCCTGCCACCGGTTAAAATCACATTGACTAAAGGGTCTATATCAATATAAGATGCTTTTGCGTTATTTGTTATAACATTTATCCTTTTATTTTTGAGATATTTTAAAACTCCTAGGGCTGTCGATGATGAATTTATAAAAATATCATCATTTTCTTTTATAAAATCAGCACATTTTTTTGCGATTTTTTCTTTATTATTTTCAATAGTTAGATTTTTACAGCTGTTTGATTCGTTATATTCTGCTCCTCCATAAAATCTTTCTATTTTTCCTATTGATTGAAGATAATCCAAATCTCTTCTTATTGTTATTTCTGAAACTTTAAATATTTCGACAAGTTCATTTGTTTTTGCTTGTTTATTATCCTTTATAAATTTTAATATATTATTTCTTCTGTTATTTACGATTGTTTTTTTAATTTTCATAACTACCTCTCTTTAAATGATAACCTATACTTAGAAAAAAATCAAAAGAATCCATTAATTTAATTAAAATTTTTAAAAAAACCTTTCTAAATTATAAAAAAATCAAATAACGAAAGAAACAATCGTAAAATATATGCAAAAATGTGTTTTTTATGCTTGACCGTTCAAAATAATTATTATATTATAATATCAAAGAAAAAAAGAAAATGAAAAATTGGAGGTATTGATGAGCAAAGTTGACGAAATCACAAGAGAAAATTGGATTTTAAATGCTTTTCCAGAATGGGGAACGTGGCTAAATGAAGAAATTGATGAAGAAGTTGTAGAAAAAGGCACATTTGCTATGTGGTGGATAGGATGTACTGGTATTTGGTTTAAAACTGAAAATAATACTAACATAGCTGTTGATCTTTGGTTTGGTAATGGAAAGAGAACAAAAAAAGTTAAAGAGATGCAACCATATCATCAAATGAGAAATATGACTGGTGGAAAAGCTCTTCAACCAAATTTAAGAGCAAATCCAATTGTCTTTGATCCTTTTGCTGTTAAGAATGTTGATGCAGTTTTATCTACTCATTATCATAATGATCATATTGATCCTTTCTTTGCTGCAGCAGTTTTGAAAAATTGTCCAGAAGATGTTCCTTTTATAGGTCCTGAGGAATCTGTAAAAAAATGGTTGTCTTATGGTGTTCCAGAAGAAAGATGCAAAATGGTTAAACCAGGAGATGAAATTAAAATTAAAGATACTACTATAGTTGTGTTGGACAGTTTTGATAGAACTTGTTTAGTTACTACTGAAGTAGGAGAAGATATTGAAGGAGTTTGTCCTACAAATATGGATCAAAAGGCTGTAAATTATTTAATAAAAATGCCAGCTGGTAGCGTATATCATACAGGTGATTCTCATTTTTCAATTGGTTTTGCAGAAGTTGGAAAAAAATATGATGTAGATATTGCGTTTGGTTCTTATGGAGATAATCCTGTTGGAAATCAAGACAAGATGACTTCAATTGATATTTTAAGAATGGCAGAATCAGTAGGATGTGAAGTTGTAATTCCAATTCACTATGATGTTTGGACTAACTTCAAAGCTGACCCTAAAGAAATAAAATATTTATGGCAATATAGAAAAGATAGGTCTAAATATAAATTCCATCCATATATTTGGGATGTAGGTGGCAAATACGTATGGCCTAAGATGAAAGATGAATTAGAATTTAGATATAGACCTGGATTTGAAGATGCGTTTGATAATGAAAGGAATGTTCCTTTTAAATCTATTTTGTAAAATAATAAGTGCTGTCAAATTTTTGGCAGCGCCTACATATAAGTGAGGATATTAATGATTAGTGAAATTATTGAAAAGGGTTTATTTGATTTTTATGATAAAATCGATACATGGCAAGATGCTATTATAAAATCTTGTAATAAGCTAGTGGAAAAGGATATTGTGGATGATTCGTATGCTAAACAAGTTATAGAAACAGTTGAAAAATATGGACCATACATAGTTTTAATTCCTGGAGTTGCCATGCCACATTGTCAAGAATGTGCTGATGGAGTGAAAGATACTGCTATAGCTTTTATGAAAGTAGAAAATCCAGTTGTATTTGATGAAAATGATAGGGATAAGGATGCGAAAATATTTTTTACAATAGCAAGTGAAAATAATGAAAAACATTTGGAAAATATAGCACAACTTTCTGATATTTTGTGTGATGAAGAAATAGTAGAAGCTTTTAATCAAGCTAAGAACGTAGATGATTTAATAAAAATTTCAAAAAAATATAATATTTAGGAGAAAAATATGGATATAATTTTAAGTATTTTAAATGGATTTGTAAAAAATATTCTCACAAAACCAGCGTTTTTTATAGGATTTTTGGTTTTAATTGGTTATTTGTTAGATGGAAAAAAATGGTATGAAGCTTTAGCTGGTTTTATTAAGGCTACTGTAGGATATATGATTTTGATGGTAGGTTCTGGTGGACTTGTTTCAACTTTTAGACCGATTCTTACAGGACTAAAGGACAGATTTAATATTTCTGCAACTGTAATAGATCCTTATTTTGGACAAAACGCAGTTACTGAAGGTATGGAACACTTAGGTAAATCATTTTCTCAAGTAATGATTTTGTTATTGGTTGCCTTTATTGTAAATATTATTTTGGTAAGATTAAAAAATATTACAAAAATGAGAGCTGTTTTTACAACAGGACACGTACAAATGCAACAAGCTGCTACAGCTTTTTGGTTAATAGTTTTTTGTTTTCCAAAGTTAGGACAAACTCCTATACTTGTTATAATGGCAATTCTTTTAGGACTTTATTGGGCTGTTGGTAGTAACTTGACAGTTGAAGATACACAACGCTTAACTGATGGAGCTGGTTTTTGTATAGCTCACCAACAAATGTTTGGTATTAGACTTGCTTGCTGGTTAAGTGATAAATTATTTGCAAATAAAAAAGATCAAAGTAAAGATATTGATGATATTGAACTTCCTGGATTTTTGTCAATTTTCAATGAAAATATGGTAGCAACTGCTATACTAATGACTTTATTCTTTGGAATAATCCAAGGTGTTTTGGGAAAAGAATATTTAGTAGCTCAAGAAGCTTTAACAATGGAAGATAATTTCTTCTTCTATATACTTCAATCATCATTTAGTTTTGCTGTAAATTTAGCAATTCTACAATTAGGAGTTAGAACTTTCGTTGGAGAGTTGACTGCATCATTTGATGGAATTCAAAATAAACTTTTACCAGGAGCTCTTCCAGGAATAGACTGTGCTGCAGTTTTCGGATTCGGTGCAGCAAATGCTGTTACAATTGGATTTATGTTTGGTGCTTTAGGTCAATTTTTAGCAATAGCAATCCTATTTTTACTAAAATCTCCTACATTAATAATTGCAGGATTTGTACCTTTATTTTTTGATAATGCCGTAATTGGGGTATATGCTAATAATAGAGGAGGATATAAAGCAGCTTTCTTGATGCCATTTATATCAGGACTTATTCAAGTATTTGGCTCTGCTTTTATAGCAACATATACAGGACTTGCTCAATATGGTGGATACTTAGGAATGTTCGACTGGGCAACAGTATGGCCAGCATTTACAGTATTGATTAATAATATCCAATATGTTGGTGTAGCAATAGTAGCAATTTTCTTGATAGTTATACCTCAACTTCAATACAAAAAGAACAAAAAAGGTTATTTCATGATAACTGAGGATTACGAAAAGTACAAAGAAACAATTGAAAACAAATAGGAGGAAAAAATGAAAGTAATAGTAGCGTGTGCAAATGGAGCTGGAACTTCTTTAATGATGATGAATAAAATCAAACAAGCATTTAAAGAGTTAGATTATAAAGGAAAACTTGATATATCTCATTGCTCCTTGTCAGAAGGAAAATCTACAGGTAGAAATGCTGATGTTATATTCTGTGCTATTAATTTTACCAAAGATTTTGATGCGTTAAAATCAAAAGGTGTTGAAATAATTGGAATGAAAAATATTCTTTCTAAAGATGAAGCTATTGAAAAGATTAAAGAACATAATCTTTTAGAAAAATAAGTTGGTTAAAATGTTAGAAGATATAAAAGAAAGGGTCTACAAGGCAAATTTATTATTGCCAAAATATGATCTAGTTAAATTTACTTGGGGAAATGTTTCAGAAATCACTCCAGATAGAAAATATGTTGTAATAAAACCATCTGGCGTTGATTATGATAGCATGAAAGCAAGTGATATGGTTGTTGTTGATTTAGATGGAAATATCGTAGAAGGTAATTTAAAACCTTCTAGCGATACTCCAACACATCTTGAACTTTATAAAAAGTATAAAGAAATTGGTGGTATAACTCATACTCATTCAAGATGGGCAACAATTATGTCACAAGCAAAGCTTGATATAAAAGCTATGGGAACAACTCATGCAGATTATTTTTACGGAAGTATTCCTGTAACAAGAGATATGAAAAAAGAAGAAATCAAAAATGACTACGAAAAAAATACTGGTCTTGTAATAATAGAATGTTTTGAAGAAAAAAATATCTCTCCAAAAGATGTGCCAGCTGTGTTGGTGGCAAATCATGGCCCATTTGTGTTTGGAAAAGATGCAAATGATTCAGTATTTCATTCAGTAGTCTTAGAAGAAGTTGCTTTTATGAATTGGCACTTAGTTTCTCTTGGAAAAAATGAATCTATGAGTGATAATCTTCTTGATAAACATTACCTAAGAAAACATGGAAAAGATGCTTATTATGGACAAAATTAATCTAGGAATATATGAAAAGGCTCTGCCAAATAGGTTAGATATAAATGAAAAATTAAAACTTGCAAAAAAAATAGGATTTAATCAGTTAGAAATTAGCATAGATGAGTCAGATGAAAAATTAAATAGGCTTACAAATGGTTTTTCCAAAAAACTTCTCAAGGCACAAATTGATAATGACATGAGAGTAAGAACAATGTGTTTGTCAGGACACAGAAAATATCCTTTTGGTTCAAATGACGAGAAAATCAGAAAAAAAAGCCTTGATATTATGCAAAAAGCTTTAGAATTTGCTGATATTAATTCTATAAAAATAATTCAACTTGCAGGTTATGATGTTTATTACGAAAAATCAAATGATGAAACAAAAAAATATTTTATAGAAAATTTATTTAAAGCGGTGGACTTTGCATCAAAATATGGAGTTATACTTGCTTTTGAAACCATGGAAACAGAATTTATGGATACTGTAGAAAAAGCTATGGAATATGTTAATCTTGTTGACAGCCCATATCTTGGAATATATCCAGATATTGGCAACTTAAAAAATGCATCTGTAAAATATAATAAGGATGTTGTGAAAGACTTAAAAAAAGGCAAGGGACATATTTTTGCAGCACACCTTAAAGAAACAAATCCTGGAATTTATAGGGATATGCAATTTGGCTCTGGTGGTCATACAGAATATGAAAGATGTATAAAAGAATTAAAAAATCAAAAAGTTCAAATCTATACTGGCGAATTTTGGGACCATGGAGAAGAAAATTATAAGGAAATAATAAAAAATTCTTACGAATTTTTAAGTGAAAAACTAAAATAAGGAGAAAGTTATGGCAAAACCAAAACTACAAATAGCGCTTGATAGTCAATCTTTAAGTGAAGCTCTAGTTACAGTTAGAGAAGTTGGAGATGTAGTAGATATTTTAGAAGTTGGAACTGTACTTTGCTTGCAAGATGGTATGGAACCTGTAAGAGCAATCAGGGCATTGTATCCAGAAAAAACAATTCTTGCAGATACAAAATGTGCAGACGCTGGAAAGACTGTAGCTAAAAATTGCAAAGATGCAGGAGCTGATTGGATGACTGTTATCTGCTGTGCAACAATACAAACAATGCAAGCGGCTAACAAAGAAATAGACGAACTTCAAGTAGAATTATATGGAGATTGGACATTCGATCAAGCAAAAGATTGGAAAAATATTGGGATAGAACAAGTTGTTTATCATCAATCAAGAGATGCCCTTCTTAGTGGACAAAGCTGGGGAGATAAAGATTTAGATAAAATTAAAAAATTGGTAGAAATGGGCTTTAAGGTTTCAGTTACAGGTGGGCTTGATGTAGATACTCTTGAATTATTTAAGGGGATAGATGTTAATGCTTTTATAGCAGGTAGATCTATAGCAGAATCAGAAAATCCTAAACAAGCTGCCATTGATTTTAAAAATAAAATAAACGAAATATTTTAATTGTTAGAAGAAAGTTAGGAGTTAAAATGAAATTTTTCTTAGACACAGCAAATATTGAAGAAATAAAAAGAGTAAACGACCTTGGACTTTGCGACGGAGTAACAACAAATCCATCTATTATAAAAAAAGAAGGTAGAGATTTTGAAGAGGTTGTAAAAGAAATTTGTAAGCTTGTAGATGGTCCGGTATCAGCAGAAGTAACAAGCTATGAATGTGAGGGAATGGTTGAACAAGCAAGAGCTTTATCAAAATGGGCAGAAAATATTGTTGTAAAAATTCCTATGACAGAAGAAGGATTGAAAGCAATAAATATTTTGTCAAAAGAAAAAATAAAAACTAACTGTACACTAATATTTTCTGTATCTCAAGGGTTAATGGCTATGAAAGCTGGAGCAACATATATTTCTCCATTTATGGGAAGAATAGATGACATGGGAGAATCTGGAGCAAAATTAGTAAGTGAATTAAGAGATGTTATAGATATTTACGGATATGATTCACAAATAATTGCAGCAAGTATAAGACATATTGGTCATCTAGAAGAAGCTGCTTTAGCAGGAGCTCACATAGCAACAATCCCAGGAACTTTATTCGAAAAACTATGGTCTCATCCATTGACAGATGCAGGCATAGAATCATTTAAAAAAGATTGGGAAGCTTTCGAAAATCGTTAATTTAAAAATGGCTTTGCACAATGTTTAAAATATTTTGCAAAGCCTTTTTCTTATTCAAAAATAAAATTTACAAATAAAAATATATAAGGAGAATCAATGTTTACAAAAAATGATCAACTAGCAGTTAATGCTATAAGATGTTTGTCCCTTGCTCAAATAGAAAAAGCAAATAGTGGCCATCCAGGACTTCCTATGGGAGCAAGTCCTATGGCTTATGTTTTGTTTAATAAAATTTTAAAAACAAATCCAAAAAATGAAAATTGGTTTGATAGAGATAGGTTTGTTTTATCAGCAGGTCATGGCTCTGCAATGCTTTATTCGCTTTTGCATTTGTCAGGATATGATTTATCAATTGATGATTTAAAACAATTTAGACAAAAAGGTTCAAAAACTCCAGGACATCCAGAATATTCACACACCAAAGGAGTAGAGGTTACAACTGGGCCTCTTGGTCAAGGCATAGGTCAAGCTGTAGGTCTTGCTATTGCAGAAAAACACATGCAAGCTCTTTACAATAAAGATGATTTAAAAATTATTGACCATTATACCTATGCTCTTTGTGGAGATGGAGATCTTATGGAGGGGATTTCTTATGAGGCGATGAGCCTTGCAGGACATCTTAACCTAAATAAATTAATCGTTTTATATGATTCAAATGACATTTGTTTAGATGGTAATCTTTCATCATCATTTTCTGAAAATGTTGAAAAAAGAGTTAAGGCACAAAAATGGAATTATTTAAAAGTAGAAGATGGAAATAATCTTGAAGAAATTTATAAGGCTATAAAAAAAGCAAAAGAAAATCAAAATGGCCCAAGCTTAATTGAGGTAAAAACTATTATAGGATATGGTTCAAAAAATCAAGGAACAAATAAGGTTCATGGTGCTCCGATAGGAGAAGATGATTTTTCTTTGGCCAAAAAAAATTATGGCTGGGAATTTGAAGATTTTGAAGTGCCAGATGAAGTTTATAAAACTTTTGAAGATGGCGTTTTAAAAAATGGAGAAGAAGAAAATAAAAAATGGGATGAAATTCTTAAAAATTACCAAGAAAAATATCCAGAAGATTATAAGGAATTAATGGTAGGAATTAATAGAAAACTTCCTAAAGATTTTATGAAAGATGTAAAAAAATATGATTCATCAATGAAAGCTCTTGCAACAAGAGCATCAAGCGGAGAAATTATTCAAGATCTTTCAAAAATTACAAGAAATTTCTGGGGTGGTTCTGCTGATTTGTTTTCATCAAACAAGACTGATATAAAAGATGAGAAAAGTTTTAGCGATGAAAATTCTTGTGGAAGAAATATTTTTTATGGAGTTCGTGAATTTGCTATGGCAGCAATTGGAAATGGAATTATTGCCCACGGCGGAAGTTTTCATCATGTGTCAACTTTCTTTGTTTTTGCAGATTATTTGAAAGCTGCAATTAGGTTATCAGCTTTATCAGGTCATGCTTTAACTTATGTTTTTACACATGATTCAATTGCTGTTGGAGAAGATGGTCCAACTCACGAACCGATTGAACAATTAGCAATGCTAAGATCAATTCCAAATACTATAGTTATAAGACCAGCAGATGCAAATGAAACAAGACTTGCTTGGAAAATTGCCTTGGAAAGTCAAAATACACCAGTAATACTTTCTTTGACAAGACAAAATCTTCCGAATTTAAAACAAACAGAAAATTTAGAAGATATTAATAGGGGAGCTTACGTAATAAAAGATTGCGAAAATCCAGAATTAATTTTAATAGCTACAGGGTCAGAAGTTTCTCTTGCTCTAGATGTTTCAAATAAATTTGAAGAAGAAAATAAAAAAGTAAAAGTTGTATCAATGCCATCAATGGAATTATTTAGGATGCAAGATGATTCGTACAAAAATGAAATTTTACCAAAAAATGTAAAAAAAGTTTCAATAGAAATGGCATCAACATTTGGCTGGAGCGAATTTACCGGAGATGATGGATTAAATATCGGCATAGATAGGTTTGGAATTTCTGGCAAAGGAGAAGAAGTCCAAGAAGAATTAGGATTTTCTGTAGAAAAAATAAAAGATAAAATTACAAATAAATTTTTCAAATAAAAACACAAAGATATAAATATAAAGAAACTCATATTAATAAAATATTATTGATATGAGTTTTTTATATTCTTCTTATTTTAATTTTCTAATGGGTAAAATTATAATGAAAATAAAAAAAGGAAGTAAAAATGGAATTAACAGAAAAATTTGAAAAAGACAATTGTAAAAATCCTAGAGAATATTCACTAATACATAAGGAAATTCCCATAAAATTATCAAGCGATATGTGGGCTGCTCTTGCGTATTTGTTGTGGTATGTGCCAGATATTTCATCGATCCAATCAAAATCAAATGAATTGATTTCAAATAAGGAATATGATTATTATACTTTCGTAGAAATAATGACTTATATGGATTTAAGAGATGAGGATTGTTTGTTTACAAATGAAATTGACGAAAAAATTGCATCTGAATATAAAAAAAGAATTTGTACAAATTCTCAAAAATTAATTTTAAGTCAATCTGATGGAGAAACAAAAACTGAATCCTTGTTAAGACATATTAGAAATGCAATAGCACACGGCTCTTTTAATATAGTTGAAGATTTGATGGTTGGTTTTGATGAAAAAATAATTGGCAAAGATGAGGCGAAAACTACAGCGATTTTTAAAATAAAACCAAAAAATCTTTTGAACGCCTTAAAAATGTTAAATGAAGATTTGACAAATCAAAAATTAATTTCAAAAGCCTTAAAAAATACTTCTTATTGGGTTGAGCCTTATCAAGAAGGTTTTGAAAGAAGCAATAAATTTGATTTATATGCCAAGAAAAATGAAAGAAGATACGCGATTGAGATTAGAAATTATAAATCTCAAAGAGATATTGATAAAGGATTTGCAAGAAAGCTTGCTGATAATTTTGAAAAATTAAAAAATGAAAGAGTAAGACCTGTTCTTGTAATAAATACATCTTTTTTGCAAGAAGAATCAAAAAACGAATTGATTGCAGCAGATGTATTGATTTTGGATGTAAAAAATATCAAAAAAATGTTAAAGGGCAGAGATATGATAAGAGAAATTGAAGATGCTCAAAGTTTATACAAATATAAAAAATAAAAATAAATGTTAAATTTTTATATATAAATAAATAAAAATTACAAAAATACAATCTAAAATTTTAATTTTATTTACTAATCCTTTAGAAAAATTAATTATTTGAAAATTTGAAATTGATTCTTAAAATATTTCTAGTATAATTTAAATGTATAAATTATTTATACTTTATAAAATTTTAAAGGAGGAATTATGACTGAAAATTATAATGAAAATAATAGGAAGAAAAGAACTTCCGAAATGAGGGAGCACAGAAGAGCTAGATACAATGATGATTATTCTAGAGATAATAGTATTTCTTGGGGTTCAATTATCGCTGGTGCAATTTCATTTGCAGCTGTTTTTACAGTATTAAGTTTACTTGTTGGAGCTTTAGGTCTTGGAATTTTTTCACCAAATAATGAAAATCCACTTCAATCTATGGGAATTGGAGTAGGAATTGCTACAATAATTATTTTGATAATTTCTTTTGCAATTTCTGGATTTATTTCTGGAGCTTTTTCAAAAGGACAATCTTTACTTCATGGATTTATGAGCTGGGCTTTATCAATAATGTTATTATTTGGTTTGGTAACTAGCATTTTATCATCTGCTTTTGGACTTGCAAGTTCTGCTGCAAAATCTGTAGCAAACACTGCAGGAAATGTTGCAGGAAGCGTAGCAAGCACAGCGGCTGATGGAGCAGGAAATGTTCTATCAAGTGTTGGAGATTCAATTTCTGAAGTTGATACAAAAGAGCTTGAAAAAAATATAGAAGATGCTTTAAAAGAAACTGATGTTAAAGAACTTCAACCTGGATATTTAAAATCTCAACTTGATGAATCAAAAGATGAAATTGCAGAAGCTGGAAAAGAACTTGTAACAAATCCAGAAAATTCTGATCAAATAATTGATGATTTAGCAAAATCTTTAGAGAAAAAGGCTAAAAATATTACTGATTCTGTTGATAAAAAAACAATCCAAGAAGAAGTTTACAAAAATTCAGATCTTTCTGAAAAAGAAAGCGAAGAGGCTGTAAATAATATTTATGATGGAATGGATAAGGCATCAAAAGAAGCTAGCAAACAAATTGAAAATGCAAAAGATTCTTTAGAAAAAGCTAAAAAAGATGTAGATAAAACAGTTGAAAAAGCAAAAGATGGGGCAGAATCTGCAACAAATAAAGCATCAGCTGGAGCTGTTTTAGTATTTTTATTCTTAATTGTTGGACTTGCAATTGAAGTTTATACAGCAAAAATTGGAGAACAATACGTAAATAATCTTTAAAAATAAATTCAAAAAATCCTAAAGGAAATTTCCTTTAGGATTTTTTTGTACGCTTTAATTTGAATGTCCATAAGATAGAAAAAAACCACCTACTAGGCAGGTGGAAAAATTAAGTTTTTATTATTTTATCATAGACAAAACTTGCTTGTAAGGATTTTGTGCATTTATAATTTGGCTATATTTTAAATATTTATCATCCTCATCTAAACTTTTTGCACAATCAATGGAAACTAAAATTCCGGAATGATCTAATTTTATAATTTCAGTTCTCATGTGATAAATAATATCGCTTTTGGACTTATCTCCTTCAAATCCATTTTTTACAACATAAGCATCTGAAGTATTTTTTAAAATATTTGCAAATCTAATGGCGTCATTTTTTGTATTATCATTTGTCAATATATATATTTTTTTATCTGGCAAATTGGAATCTTTTTTGATTTCAGTTTTTATTTGATCATAATACATAAAATCATTTTTATTTATGCCTTGTGATTTTTCAGGGAATTTTATAGCCTGATTTTTCATAAATGAGGAGTAAGTATTGACCTTATCCTTGTTATTTTTCATGTAGGATAGACTTTGTTTTAATAAATTTCCCCTATAAAATACAACTTTTTCGTATGAATAATCTTTATGAATTAGCAAAGGAAGAATTTCGTTTGCATATTTGTCATCAATTGATTCGTTGTTTGATAAGTTAATAAAAATATTTTTGATTTCTTGATTATTTTGTAATATTTTTTTCAAATTTTCCTTGTCTTTTTCCAAATCATTTGAATTAAAACTTGGCATATTTATCTCTAAAATATTTTTATTTTCCTTAATTTCTATTTTTCCTAAATCATCTTTTCTTCCAAGAAGTCTTTTGTACCTATTTACAACTTGAGCATCTCCTAAAATTTTTCCCCTAGGAGAGTCTTTATTTTCTTTGTAATATCCAAATATGCTTCTATAAGTTTTAATATCAATTACATTTGTTCTATTATCATCGAGGATTGAAAGATATGATTGAATTGCATCAAAAAATTCTTGGTCTGATTTTGAATTTTTAATTCTTTTTTTGTAAGCATCGGTTTGATTCATTAGAGATTTAAAATTTTCTTTGTTTTCCTTATCAATAGCGTAATTTCTGCTTACATAATAAGTAAGTTTATTAAAATCTGCAATTTTTTCTGCACTTGTAAGAGTTCTTTCTTCAGTATTTCCAATAAAAATTTCTTTACTTACAGATTTCATTACATTATCTCTAAATTTTGGATATTTATATGTTTCGAATTTATTTTTTGAAGAAAAAATAGCTTTAACAATAAAAAATATTAAAAAAATCAAGATAAGAAGAAGGGCAAGCCTTCTTCTCATATATTTTCTTTTTTTTGCTTTTAATCTTTTTTTTGATCTTTTATTAATATTTGTTTTTTTTGATTTAATTTTTATATCTTTTTTTCTTACTTTTTTTTTCGTATGTCTTGATGCGGACTGATCTTTTTTATTTCTTTTATTATTTTTACTTTTCATAATTCACCTGTATTATAATATATCAAAAAATAATTTATATACAAAATTTTTTGTAATATATAAAATTATTTAGGGAAAATAACTGAAAAAGTTGAGCCTTTTCCTAGTTTTGATTTTAATTTTATTTTTCCTCCAAGGCTTTCAACGAAGTTTTTTGTAATAGAAAGACCTAGACCATGTCCGTTTGTTTTTGTGTTTCTTGCATCATCAATTCTATAAAATCTCTCAAAAATAACTTCTTTTTTTTCATCAGATATTCCAACACCATTATCCTTTATATCAATATAAATATTATTTTTATCTTCATAAAGGCTTACTCTAATCAAGCCATCTTCTTTTATAGCTTTTATAGCATTTGAAATTAAATTTTGAATTATTTGGCTTATCTTATCCTTATCAGAATAAATCAAAACTCCATCTTTTATTTCTTCAATCAAAGAAATATCAAGTTTTGTAAGTCTTGGCTTTATAGTATCAAGAATAAGTTTGATGTGTTGAGATAAGTCGAATTCTTTTTTATTTATTTTTAAATATTCAGAATTATCATTGAAAGATTTATTTAAATTTACAACAAGCCCTTCAAGTCTTTGAGTTTCCTCCAACAAAGACGAAAGAGTTTGCTCATCAACATCAATAACTCCATCTTTTATCGCTTCTATATAAAGTTGTAGATTTGTAATTGGAGTTCTAAGTTCATGAGAAATATCTTGGGCGTATTGCTTTCTTACATATTTTTGATTTTTTAAATTCCTTGAAAGATACCTTATATTATTTTGTAAATTTTCAAGCTCAATAATTTTGCTTTCCTTTAAATTTATATCATAATCGCCATCTTTAATTTTTAAAGTTGCATCAGAAATTTGCTTTATAGGATTAGTTATATTTGTAGAAAGCACTAAGGCAATAATTATCCCAATAGTAAGAGAGATGACAATGGCAATTATGATTGAATTTCTAAAGTTATTTAAAAGTTCATTAGCTGCCATTTCCCCAGTGTCATAAGTTATAATTAATTGACCCCTATAATCATTGAGATTAGGATTTATAATATCGTAACTTTTTGTAGTAGTAAGAGGATTTTCATTGTCATTTCTCCCCTTAAAACGCATTACTGGCTCATTGTTTTTATCTAAAATTTCTATATCAATATTTAAAGCCTTAGAATATTTACCAAGTCTTTCTTTCATAGTATAAACATCATTATCAGTCAAAAGACTTTCAAATTGCTTTTTAATATTCAAAGGCATATTATCCTCAGTTGTTGCAAGGAAATTTTTTGTATAGATACTTAATAAATAAGAAATTGCAATAGAAAAAACTAAGATGCAGGCAAAAATTCCTCCAACAAAGTTTCTAATTATTTTATTTCGAAGAGACGTCATCGACACCACCAGATTTATAACCCATACCATAAATTGTTTTTATATAGTCAGGTTTTTTTGGATTATCTTCAATTTTTTGTCTGATATTTTTAATGTGAGTATCAATAGCTCTGTCGTAGGCGTCATAGTCAAAACCAAAAGTAATTTCTATAATTTCTTCTCTAGTAAAAATCTTATTAGGATTTGAAAATAGAGTTTTAATTATTTGAAATTCATTTTTTGTAAGAAAAATTTCTTCTCCATCTTTGAAAAATCTATTATATTCAAGATCCATTTCAAGTCTGCCATCAATTGTTTTTATAATGTCAGCTCTTGGAATATTATATTTTTCAATTCTTCTAAGAACAGTTTTGATTCTTTGCATAAGTTCCTTTGGAGAAAATGGTTTAGTAACATAATCATCAGCGCCAAGTTTTAAACCATTTATAATATTTTCCTCACTTACCTTGGCAGTAACCATGATAACAGGAACATTAGACTTGTTTCTAATCTCTTTAATAAGATCTTCGCCAGAAATTTTTGGAATCATCAAATCAAGCAAGATCAAATCAATTTGTTCATTTTCAAAAAAATCTAAACCTTCCTTGCCATCAAAAGCTTGAAAGACATTGTAGCCTTCTTTTTCAAGATAAGATTTAATAATTTTTGAAATACCTTGTTCATCTTCAATAATTAAAATATTTATATCATTCATCTGTTTCACCTCTGTTTTATTATACCTTATTAAAATTGTTAAAATTAATATATCCTATTAATTAGTTTATATTATGTGAAAAATTTAAAAAAATGATAGATTTTAAATAAGCTGGGTATATATAATATGTAAGATAATTACAAAATTTTAAAAATTTATGAAGGAGAGAAATATGTTTAGTTCAATTGTAATAGGCGCATTGTGCGGATGGATTGCAAGTATGATAATGAAAACAGATGCTCAAATGGGAGCTATAGCAAATATAGTTGTAGGAATTATCGGAGGAGCAATCGGTTCATGGATACTTGGAATGGTAAACATAAGCGTATCAGGATTTGTAGGAAGTTTAATTTCAGGAATCCTAGGTTCTGTAATTTTAATTTATATTTATAATTTAATAACAAAGAAAAAATAAATTTTAAAAATTTTTAGGCTGGTTTATCCAGTCTTTTTTTGTAAACATTTTAAAAAATTTTAAATTGCTATCAAATGTTAGGAGGGTTTGCTATAATATAAATATGGATGTAAATGAAAAATATATAAAAATCGCAAAAGAAATTTTAGAAAAAGGCTATGACGAAGAAGAATTAAACAAAGAGGTAAGACCTGTTTGGGATGATGGAGAAAGTGCCTACACAAAATATTTGCCCCAACAAGTCGTAAGATATGAGAAAGGAGAATTACCTCTAATAAGTTTAAGAAAAATTGCTTGGAAATCAGCTATAAAAGAAATTTTGTGGATTTATCAAGATAGGTCAAACGATGTAAATTTATTAAAAGAAAAATACAAAGTAAATTATTGGGATTCATGGAAAAATGAAGATGGCAATCTAGGAACAGCCTATGGCTATCAAATAAATAAAAAATTCAAATCGCCAGAAACAGGACAGATGACAAATCAAATCGAACGATTAATTGACCAAATAAAAAATAATCCTCTAAACAGAAGGTTAATTATGAATTTGATTGATGTAGATGATATGGCAGATATGACTTTGATACCATGTGCATTTTTGACAATGTGGACAGTAAGCGGAGAATATTTAAACCTTACTTTGGTACAAAGAAGCGGAGATTTTTTGGCAGCCGCAGCACCAGGAGGAATAAATGCTTTCCAATATTATGTCTTATTAAGAATGGTTGCCCAAGTTACAGGATATAAAGCAGGAGATTTTGTTCACTTTATTCAAAATTACCACATTTACAAAAAACACATACCAAGCGTTAAAAAAATATTAGAAATAAAAGTCGATGAAAAAAGCAAACCAAGGCTTGAAATAAATCCAGACATAAAAGAATTTAAAGACTTTACAATAGATGATTTTAAATTAATAGACTATTATCCAGACCAAACAAAATACGACATAGATATTGCTTTGTAGCTTGTTGCAAAGAAATATTTTTTAAGTATAGTCAATCGGTATGGAGGAATTATGGAAAAAATAACTATAATTGGATCAGGAGGTTCTGGAAAATCAACTCTTGCCAAACAGCTAGGAGAAAAGCTTAATATAGAAGTTTTTTACTTAAATAAAATATGGTGGATAAACGATAAAGACCACATTAGCGATGAGGAATTTTTAAAAATTCAAAAAAATATAATAGAAAACAAAAAATCATTTATTTTTGACGGCTACTATCCAGACACTTTGGATTTAAGATTAAAAGCTAGTGATACGATTATTTTTTTAGATTTTCCACCAGTAACAAATTTAAAAAGATCAGTTAAAAGATCACTAACAGAAAAAAATAATGAAGACGATCCAAGCCTAGATAGGACCGAAAAATTAAATAAAGATTATATCTCTTGGCTATTAAATTTTGACAAAAACGAAAGAGATAAAATCCTAGAAAAATTAAATAAGTTAAAATTAGAAAAAAAGATTGTAATAATAGACAATGACAATAAAAAAGATTTGTTTTTACAATCTATTGCATAAAAAAAGAGCTTTAAGCTCTTTTTTTAATGTAAATTATTTTTATATTATTGACCATTATTTGTATTGTTTATCTTATTTTTATTTTCTTTATTATCTTTAGATTTTTCATCCTTATCTTTTTTATCCTTTTCATTAGAATTGTCGTCTGATTTTGGCTTTTCAGCTCCTAAAGGAGAATACATATAAGGAATATTATATTTCCAATCTTCTGGTATTATTCCATCCCATTTATTAGGATCATAAGATTTTTTTCTATCAACAAAGGCTCTAGTTGCTTGTAAGGATTTAGGGGTTTTATTTGTTGCAAGCAAATTGTTTCTTTTATCAACTGTGATCCAAACGTGCATATCATCTTCATCTTTTGGAAGATTATCTTTTGTAAATATTTCATCTTTGACAGTGCCTCTAGGATCTGAATAGGATGCTTGAGTCGGAAGTTTTCCACTTATTGTATCAACTTTTGCATGGATTATTCCTTCTGGCTCTTCGAATTTTGCAGTTTCATATTCCTCTAAAAGATTTCTATTAACTACATTCCACATACTAGCTGCTCTATTATATGAATAGCCATTTAAAGATAAATTTTGATCGTCTGATCCCATCCAAACTCCAACTGTATAATAAGGACTATATCCTACACACCAAAAATCAACACTATCATCACTAGTACCAGTTTTGGTAGCATAATCTGTACCATCTAAGTAGATAGTCTGGTAACTTTCTCCAGTAGATTGTAAAGCAGATGTTATTTGATAAGCGGTTTCTGGACTAGTAACTTTATTTTTATTAACTTTATTTGAATCAAAAATTACTTTATTTCTATTATCTTCAATTTTAGAAAAAGTAAGAGGTTCAATATACTCTCCGCCATTTGCAAGAGCGGCGTATGCTGCGGTCATATCTAAAACTGATAGACCTCTTGTCATTGCTCCAAGTCCTAACGCTGCTAAATTTTCATCGTTATGAGCACTATCTTCTTCCTTAGTAATAAAATTATCTTTTTTATCTTTTTTTATTAAACCAAAGTTTTCGAGATATTCTTTTGATTTATCTATCCCTATATCTTTAAGGGTTCTAACTGCGTTAGTATTAATTGAATATACCAAAGAATCTCTTAAAGTTACAATACCTTTGTAATATTTATATACGTTTTCTGGCCAAATTTCTCCTTGTTCATTTCTCATAAATGGAACATCATCAATCCCAGTTGCCAAATTATATCCGTTGTCTAAAGCTGGGGTATAGGTAGCTAGAGGTTTAATTGAGGAGCCAGGTTGTCTTGGCTGATCTATGGCTCTATTTAGTGTTTTAAGACCTTTTTGATCACGTCCACCAACAACAGCTTTTACTTCTCCATTTTTATGGTCAATTACAACAGTAGATGATTGTGGTTGAATAACTCCTTCAAGATCAATATCATAATAAGATTTATTAAGAGAATAAGATCCTGATTCGTTTTTTGTAATTAAATCTTTGTGTGCTTTTAAATATTTTGATGTAATTATAATTGAGCCATCATTTCCTTTTTTGACATTTTCATTTGAAATTAATTGTATTAAGCCTGTTTTATGAGTTCTTAGATTTGAATTTTTGTCATCTAATGTATAAAATTTTTTCAAAATTATATTAGTTTGGTCTAGACGAACTTTGTTTGAATTTATTATGAAATTTTCATTTTCATCAAAGTAGGCTTCATCAGCTGATAAAGTAAAATCATTGTTATCATTAATCACATTTGATTTTGCATAGTATAAAACTTCTCCTTGTTCATTAATAATATTTCCAAAATTATCATATAGTAGAGAAAGTAATGGGGCATTATACCAGCCTTGAGTGTTTCCCATTATATATTCTGAAAAATCATCATAAATATTTTCAAGTTGTTCTTGCATTTTTGTATCTATAGTAGTTGTAATTTTTAAACCACCATAATACAACTTGTTATAAGCTTGTTTTTCATCAATGTCATAAAGTTCTTGTAGTTTTTCTACTACTTGTTTTTCTAAAAGTGTATTAAAATAAGAAGCCATTAATGGTTTTTTGTCTTTTGGTGGCTTTATATTGCTAGCTACATCTTCGTTTAAAGCTTGTTGATATTCTTTTTGAGAAATATATCCTTCTTCTTTCATTTTTAAAAGAACATCTTTTTGTCTTTCAAATGGTTTTGGATTATAAATAGCTGAATATTTTTGCCCATCTATTGAAAATTCTCCTAAAACTTTTTGGTTTGTAACTTCAGATGTTGGGATTGTTTTAAATAAAGCAAATTCTGTAGGGGATTGAACGATTCCTGCGATAGCTGCACATTCGGCAAGTGTTAATTCTCCTACGTCTTTTGAAAAATATGTTTGAGCTGCAGCTTGAACTCCATAAACATTTTGTCCTAGAAAAACTCTATTCATATAAGCTTCGAGTATTTCATCTTTGTTTAAATTTTTTTCGATTTCTAGGGCAAGAAATATTTCCTTAATTTTTCTTTCATAAGTTTGGTCGTTTGAAAGATAAGTGTTTCTTGCAAGCTGTTGAGTTAGAGTTGATCCGCCTCTTACTATTGATCCGCTTTTTAAATTTTGAAAAGCAGAACCAATTATTGACATTGGATCAATTCCACCATGTTTGTAAAATCTTCTGTCTTCAACTGCTACAAAAGCATTTTTCATATTTTCAGGAATTTTATCGTAATCAACAATTTCCCTATTTTCGCTAGTCCTAATAGAATCAATTTCATTTCCATCTTTATCAACTATAGTTGAATTTTCACTCATTTCATATTTTATATTATCGGGATTAACCTTTGGAGATTTTTTCATAACCTCAATTATTCCTCCACCAACTAATCCTGCAAATATAGTTGCTAATATGCCTAAGGCAAAAAACGCTATAAGTAAAACTTTTAAAACTATAGAGGAAATTTTTTTATTCATTTTGACCTCCTTGCTTAAAGTCTTTGTTTTTTATTTCAAATTAATCATAAATTTAAACTTACTATTATTTTATCATTTTTTAAAAATTTAATCTATTTTATTCAAATAAATATTGGAGATTATTTTTAGATTCTTTAATTTGATTCAATAAATTGTATAATCTTAATAGAAAGGAAGTTTATGCAAGAAGTTATACAAGTAAATGTTTTTGAAAAAAATGAAAATCCAAATAAAGAATTTGAGCTTGAATCATTAATTAACACAGCAGGCGGAAAATCTGTTGCAAAAATTAGTCAAGTTATTTCGAAAGTAAATCCAGCCTACTACATAGGTTCTGGAAAAGTTTCTGAAATTGAAGATATAGCAAAAAAATTAGATGTAAAAACTGTAGTTTTTGATGTGGAGCTTTCAGCATCTCAACTTAGAAATCTTGAAGAGAAAATGAAACTTCACGTCGTTGATTGGACAACTTTAATTTTGGATATTTTTGCCCAAAGAGCAAATACAAAAGAAGCAAAATTAAAAATTAAACTTGCTCAATTAAAATATCAGTTGCCAAGAATTAACAAATGGTTTGCTTATCTTTCTCGTCAATCAGGTGGAATTGGAACAAGAGGACCAGGCGAAACAATGCTTGAAACTGATAAGAGAGCTATAGTTCGTGATATAAGAAGTCTTGAAGAAAAATTAAAAGATTTGGAAAAAACAAAAAGTGTAAATAGAAAATCAAGAGATAAGATTTTAAATATTTCACTTTTGGGCTACACCAACGCAGGAAAATCTACAATATTAAATAATATGCTAAAAATTTTTGGCAAAGAAAAATATGTATATTCTGATGATTTGTTGTTTGCAACTTTGGATACATCAACAAGAAGATTAGATTTTTCAAATACCAAGGTTACCTTAACTGATACAGTAGGATTTATTGATAATTTGTCAAAAGAATTAAATGATTCTTTTCTTACAACACTTGAGGAAATAAAATTTTCAGATATGCTTTTAGTTGTAATTGATTCATCATACGATATTGAAACCCAATTGAAAACAATAGATAAGGCTTTGGAAGATATTGACGTTGGAGATAAAAAAATTCTTTATGTTTTTAATAAAATAGACAAAATAGAAAATGATACTCTTCTGTTAGGATATAAGAGAAAAGAAGAAAAAATTTATATATCAGCAAAAAATCAAGATGATATTATAAAATTGAAAGAAAAAATTGTTGATGTTATAAAAGATGATTATATAAAAGTAAAAATGAAAATACCATACGAAGATGGGAAAGTTTTAGATTATATAATGACAAATTACGACATTGACAATAAAGATTATGATGAGAGTTCATCAATATTAGAGTTTGATATTTCAAAGAAAGACTACAATAAATATGAAAGATATATCGAGAAAAATTAGCGAAGATTATAAAACCATCAAGGGCGAAATTAAAGATGAATTTGAAATAGAAAAATCAATTTTTATCACTAATATGAAATATGTGGAAAGCGAAAAAGATGCCATTTCTTTTATTGAAAAAATCAAAGAAAAATACAAGGATGCCAATCACAATTGTCATGCCTATATAATAAATGAAAAACCAGAAATAAAAAGATATTCTGATGATGGAGAGCCACAAGGCTCAGCAGGTCTTCCTATGCTTTCGGTTTTAGAAAAAGAAAATCTTTTTAATGTAGTTGCAATTGTAACTAGGTATTTTGGTGGCAAAAAACTTGGCAAAGGCGGTCTAGTAAGATCCTACACAAGAGGAGTTTCAGATTGCCTTGATGGAAATATTACTTGTCGAAAAATTTTTGTAGAAAGTAAAATAATTTTCGATTATAATTTACTAGGGATAATAGAAAACTTCCTAAATGAAGAAAAATATATTATTATAGAAAAGGACTTTCTTGAAAATGTTAGAATAAATTTATATATTAAAAAGGAAGATTTTGAAAAATTTGAAAAAAAACTTATTGATATGACATCATCGAATATAAAAATAGAAAAAATTGATGAAATTATGTTATACGAAGATTAAAAATAGGAGGAAATATGTCAGGACATAATAAGTGGAGCAAAATTAAAAATAAAAAAGGTAGTGAAGACGCAAGACGTGGAAAAATTTTTACAAAATTAGGTAGAAATATTTCGGTTGCAGTAAGAGAAGGTGGAGATAATCCAGAATATAATCCAGCTTTAAAAGCAGCAATCGACAAGGCAAAAGCAGAAAATATGCCAAATGATAATATAGAAAGAGCAATAAAAAAAGCAAGCGGCGACACAAGCGGAGCAAATTTTGAAAGAATAATTTACGAAGGCTATGCCAAAGATGGAGTAGCTGTAATTGTAGATTGTCTTACAGATAATAAAAATAGAACAGCTCCAGATATTAGACACATTTTTGATAAAAACGGTGGAAATCTTGGAACAGATGGTTCAGTTATGTTTATGTTTAACAGAAAAGGACTTATTGAAATAGAAAAAGAAGGAATTGATTTTGATGAATTGATGTTAGAAGTTATTGATTTTGGAGCAGAAGATGTAACAGACGAAGGAGATGTTTATCAAATAATAACAAGCGTTGAAGACTTCCAAACAGTTCTTGATGGAATAAAAAAAGAAAATTATAAACTTGCAAAGGCAGATATTTCGTATATAGCAGATAATTTGATTGATGCACAAGAATCAAATAATAAACAAATAATGAAATTAATCGATGCCCTTGAAGATAACGATGACGTTCAAGAAGTTTATACAAATTGGAATGTGCCAGATAATATAGAAGAATAATATGTTAAATTTTAATATAGATAGAGTAGCATTTTCTCTTTTTGGAATTGATATATATTGGTATGCAATATTAATTATTACCGGAGTTTTAATTGGAGCAAAATTTGCTCAAAAAGAATTTGTAAAAAGAGGATTTAAAGAAGATTTTATTTACGACTTACTTTTTGTGATTTTGCCACTTGCAATTATTGGAGCAAGAGCATGGTATGTAATTTTTGAATGGGATATGTACAAAAATAATCCAATTCAAGTTTTAAATTTCAGAGCAGGAGGACTTGCTATCCACGGTGGAATTTTATTTGCAATAATTGGTATTTATTTTTATGCCAAGAAAAAAGAAATTCCGTTGATAGATATTTTAGACGTAATGGCACCATCTTTAGCCTTTGGTCAAGCTATCGGAAGGTGGGGTAATTTTGTAAATGGAGAAGCACACGGGACTCCTACAAATTTGCCATGGGCAATAATAGTTGATGGAGTAAAAGTCCATCCTACATTTTTGTATGAATCAATTGGAGATTTTTTAATATTTTTATTTTTAATAAATTATAGGAAAAAAAATCCCAAAAAAGGAATTCAAACAGCAATATATTTTATCGCTTACGGAATTTTGAGATTTTTTGTAGAAGGACTTAGAACAGATTCTCTAATGATAGGACCAATAAGAATGGCACAACTTACAAGCGTTATTTATTTAATCGTAGGCTTGTATTTATTTTTCAAATATAAAAATATAAATTTAAAACCATATAGAAAAAATTAAACAGCTTCGGCTGTTTTTTTATTGAAAATTTTTATTTTGGGAATTCAAACCACTTTTTTTAAAAAATATAAAAAAAATTAAAAATTTCAAAAAAATTTTTAAAAAATAAATTTTTTAATTCTTTACAATTTACAGATTTTGGTATAAAATATATGTGAAGTGGAAATAAGTGGTAGAAGGTGGGTCATGTTTTTAGGAGAATTCATTCACAAATTAGATTCTAAAAATAGAATAATGATGCCAAGTGAATTTAGAGATGATCTTGGTAATGAATTTTATGTAACCAAGGGCCCAGAACGCTCATTAGTTTTGTATACTATTGAGGAATTTGAAAAACGTGCTAAAAAGTACGAAGAATTATCCTACCAAAATAAAAACAACAGGGCGATAAAAAGATTGTTTTTTTCTTCCACTATCAAGGCTTATTTGGATAAACAAGGGCGAGTTTTATTAAATAAGCAATTACGCGACTATGCTAATTTGGGTAAAGAGGCTATTATAATCGGAAATAATTCAAATATAGAAATATGGGATTTGAATAATTGGAATGATTATATTGGTGATGTTGAAGTGAACTTATCAGAAATTATGGATCAGTAATATGGAATTTTCTCATAAATCAGTTTTGTTAAATGAAACTATTGAAAACTTAAATATAAAAGAAGATGGAATATATGCTGACCTAACTTTGGGTAAGGGAGGCCATTCTAAAGAAATTTTAAAAAAATTATCACCAAATGGTCTTTTGATTGGCTTAGATCAAGATAAGGATGCTATCAAAGCAGCTAGAGAAAATTTGAAAGATTTTCCTAATGTCTTATATTTTAATGAGAATTTTGAAAATATTGAAAATGTTCTTGATGAAGCTGGTTTTAATAGGATAGATGGCGCTTTGATGGATATTGGCGTAAGTTCTTACCAAATTGACAATGAAGATCGAGGCTTTTCTTATATGAAAAACGGTCCATTGGATATGAGGATGAACAAAGATAATGAGTTAACAGCAAAACAAATTGTCAATGATTACTCTTTGGATGAGCTTTGGAAAATTTTTTCTGAATATGGAGAGGAAAGATATTCCAAAACAATTGCTAAAGCAATAGTAGATTACAGAAAAATGCACGAAATTAATACAACTTTACAACTCCGAAATATTGTTATGAAATCTGTAAATACTAGTGAAGCTCATCCTGAAAAAAGAGTATTCCAAGCTTTAAGAATTGAAGTTAATAGAGAGCTTGAAGTTTTGGAAAATACTTTAGAAAAAATAGTTGATCGTCTAAATAAAAATGGAAGATTATGTGTAATAACTTTTCATTCTTTGGAAGACAGGATCGTTAAAAATAAATTTAAAGAGATGAGTAAAAAATGTATTTGTCCACCTGATTTTCCTGTTTGTGTTTGCAATCATGAAAAAAAGGTAAAATTAATTAGCAAAAAACCTATTTTACCAAGCAAAGATGAATTGAAAAATAATAATAGGTCTCATAGTGCTAAGCTTAGAGTTTGTGAGAGGATTTGATATGTCAAGTGCTTTGAAAAAAAGAAAAATAAATAAAAATTTAAATAAAAAATTAAAGCTAAGTTTACACGATCAAACTTCTTATGATATTAAGTTTAGATATAATAAACTCCAAAAAAAGATAGGAAGTTTAAGAGAAATATATTAGCTTTATTATTTTTATCTTTTGTTTTTATGGGTTTTATTTCATTACATAATTATATTAAATTGAATAATAGAATAAAAGAGTATAATAAATTACAAAGTCAATATACATCTTATCAATTAACAAGGGATAGATTAAATAGTGATCTTGAAGATTCGGTTAGTTTGAAAGAAATTCAAAGATATGCGATGGAAAATCTTGGCATGATTTATGAAAATGAAGGTAATGTTGTATATCTTAATATTGATAGGTAGGAGAGATGAAAAATACGATTTTAATTATTTTAATAAGTTTAATATTAACTTTGATTTTGGGAAAAATTATAATTCCAATTTTAAGATCAAGTCATATTGGACAGAATATTAGACAAGAAGGACCAAAAAGTCATTATGGAAAAGCAGGTACGCCAACTATGGGTGGTATTATATTTTTAATATCAGCACTTGTTTTGACATTGATATTTGTTCCTTTTTCTATGAAAACTTTTATATTATTGTTAGCAACTTTTGGATTTGGAGCTATAGGTTTTATTGATGATTTTAGAAAATTAATTTTAAAAAGATCATTAGGATTAACAGCTAAGCAAAAAATAATTCTTCAAGTTGCTTTATCATTTTTAATTGCAATTTTATGTTTTATTTTCCAAAATGATACAATAACAAAATTGTGGATTCCTTTTACAGATATTAGATTAAATGTTTCAATTTTAGGAATTCCTATAATGATGTTTATTATGATTGGAACTTCAAATGCTGTAAATTTAACTGATGGACTAGATGGTTTATCTACTCAAGTTTCTATTCCAGTATTTTTAATATTTATAATTTTAAGTCAAAATATAGAAGATGAATTGTTTGCAAGTATTATGCTTGGTTCTGTTTTAGGATTTTTATTTTATAACTCAAATCCAGCAAGTGTATTTATGGGGGATACAGGTTCTATGGCAATCGGTGGAGCTGTAGTTGGACTTGCCATAAATATGGGAATAACTTTATTTTTAATTATACTTGGAGGAGTTTATGTGGCTGAGGCTTTAAGTGTAATAATTCAAGTTGCCTCATACAAATTTAGAAATAAAAAGAGAATATTTTTGATGACTCCAATCCACCATCATTACGAATTGAAAGGATACAAAGAACCAAAAATAGTTACTGGTTTTACAATAGTATCAGTAATTTTATCTTTGATTACTTTATTGATAGTATTATGAAAAAAGTTTTAGTTTACGGTTTAGGAATTACAGGCATATCTACAGTAAAAACTTTGGACAAATTAGGTTATGAAGTTTTTACTTTCGATAAAAATAAAAATACTGATGAAAGATTAGAGGGCTATAATTATAGCCCTATTTCTGATATTAAAATTGAAGAAAAATATGATTTTGTAGTAAAATCTCCAGGGATTAGACCGGAAGATGATATTATAAAAATTTTAGAAAAAAATAATGAGATAATTACTGATATTGAATTATCATATAGACTTTTTAAAGATAAAAAAAATATAGCAATAACAGGAACAAATGGCAAAACAACAACTACATCACTTATCAGCCATATTTTAAATCAAAGTGGCAAAAAAGCTATTGGGGTAGGAAATATTGGCGAAGGCATCTTGTGGCAAATGTATAAGAATGATGAGATTTTTGTTGAAGAAATTTCTTCATTTCAACTTCACAATACCAAATTTTTTAAGCCACATATAGCTGGAATTTTAAATATTACGCCAGATCACATAGATTGGCACGGATCATTTGAAAATTATATAGAAGATAAGTTAAAAATTGCTATAAATCAAAATAAAAGTGATTATCTTATCATTAATCATGATGATGAAATTTTAATGAAAAACAAAAATAAGTTCAAAGCGAAAATATACGAATTTTCTATAAAAGAAGAAGTTCAAAAAGGAATATATTTGAAAGATGACTCTCTTTATTTAAAAGATGAAAAAGAAATTTATTTATTAAAAAGAGATGATTTAAAAATTGTAGGAGATCACAATCTTTTAAATGTATCATGTGCTATACTTTGCTTGTATTTATTTGGACTTGATCTTGGTGAAATTATAAAATACACAAAAACTTTTAAGGCGATTGATCATAGACTTGAGTTTGTAAAAAAAATTAGAAATGTATCTTTTTACAATGATTCCAAGGCTACTAATGTAGATTCTGCAATAAAAGCAATAAATAGTTTTGATAAAAATGTTATTTTGATTGCAGGTGGCTATGATAAAAAAATTGATTACACACCTTTATTTAAAAATACAAAGAAAAAAATAAAAGCTATGATTTTAATGGGTCAAACAAAGGAAATTTTACAAAATCTTTGCGAGAAGTATAAAATTAATTATTATTTAGTAAATGATATGAAAGAAGCTGTAAATAAATCTTTTGAAATAATGAAAGATTTTGATACGGTATTGCTCTCTCCTGCAAGTGCTAGTTGGGGAATGTATGACAATTACATGCAAAGAGGGGATGACTTCAAAAAAAGAGTTTTAGAAAAGGAAGATTAGATGAGAGTAATAGTATCTGGTGGTGGAACTGGCGGACATATTTATCCAGCCATAGCCATGTGCCAAAAATTAGAAGAAGAAATAGATGATTTGGAAATTCTTTATGTGGGATTAAATGATGGGCCAGAAAAAAGAATTGTAAATAAATATGGTTACAAATTTAGAGCTATTGAGGCTATGGGTCTACCAAGAAAAATTTCCAAAAGACTGTTTAAATCTCTTTTGACAAATTTAAAAGGATTTAAAGAAGCAAAAAAAATAATCAAAGAATTTAAACCAGATCTTGTTATAGGAACAGGTGGTTATGTTTGTGCTCCGATTCTTTATCAAGCAAGCAAAAAAAATGTAAAAACTTTGATTCATGAATCAAATTCTTTTCCAGGAGTTACTACAAGATTTTTGTCAAACAAAGTCGACCTTGTTTGTATATCATTTGAAGAAGCAAAAAAACATTTGAAAAATAAAAAAAATGTTTATGTAACAGGAAATCCAGTAAGAACTAATTTTAATACATCATACAGTCAAGAAGATTTGGACAAGTTAGGAATAAAAAAAGATAGACCAGTAGTTTTTTCTTTTGGAGGTTCTAATGGTTCAAAATATCTAAATGATGCAGTTAAGCAAATGAGTGAATTTATGGATGGAAAATTTTATTTGCTACATCAAACTGGATTAAATAATTATGATGAATTTATTAAAAACACAAAAGAAAATGAATATATAAAGGCATTTTCTTATATAGATAATATAGATTTATTTTATGCAGTAAGTGATTTAGTAATAGCATCATCTGGGGCTATGAGTTTAAGCGAAATATCAAATCTAAAAAAAGCATCAATTTTAATACCAAAAGCCTACACAACAGAAAACCATCAAGAATATAACGCAAGGTCATATTTGAAAAAAGGTGCTTGCTCAATGATTTTGGAAAAAGAATTAAATGGCAAAATCCTCTATGAAAATATACTTGATATTGTAGAAGATAAAGAAAAAATAAAAGAAATGGGCGAGAAGGCAAGCTTATTACAAAATCCTAATGCGAGTGATGAAATTTTTGATTTGATAAAAAAAGTTATGGGTATGTGAAATGAGCAAAAAAAATAGACAAAAAAATAAAGGCAGAAAAAAATTAAAAAGAAAACAAAAATTATTTACTCCTTTTTTTGTGATTTTTTTAATAATAGTAATCGCAGCTATATTAATTGTTAATTTATTTAGGCATGATTACTATAAAATTTCTCAAGTTTATATAAAAGGAAATAAAATTTTATCAAATGATCAAATTTTATCAAAATTAAATAATCCAATGGGAACAAATATAATTTTATACGATGAGAAAGAAAGTATAGAACATCTAAAAAAAGAAAAAATAATAAAAAGCGCCAAAATAGAAAAAGAACTTCCAGATAAAATTATAGTAAGAGTAAAAGAAGAATATCCTTATATGATTGCAAGATACAAAAAGGATAGCTATGTTATTGCAAATACAGGAAAAGTATTAGATAAAACAGTAAATGAAGAAAATAATAATTTACTAAAAATCAAAGGAATAAAAAACAAACCAGAAATTGGAAAAAATTTTACCGATAAAAAAAATCTAATAAAATTTATCGATTCTATTCAAAAGCTAAAATATGCTAAAGACATAAAAGAAATAGACTTGGAAAACTATAATGAAATTGGTATAATAATAAATGATATTCAGATTAATTTCGGAGATTTAAAAAATTATAATTATAAACTTAAACTACTTGATTCAGTTTTAAAGGATATAGAAAATAAAAAAATAAAAGCTTATTCAATTAGCCTAAATAAGGGTAAGAATCCAGTAGTTGAAGTTGAAGAAAAAAGTCTTGACGAAAAAGATGAAAATAATTAAAAATATTAATCTTAATGAAACGGGGGATGAAGATGGCAAATATTAACATGGAAGTAGAAAATAACGCCTTAGCCAAAATAAAAGTAATAGGAGTTGGTGGTGGCGGAAATAATGCTATAAGTAGAATGAGAGAGGGTGGCCTTTCTGGAGTAGAATTTATTGCATTAAATACAGACCTTCAAACTTTAAATGAAGCGAATGCTGACATCAAATTACAAATAGGAGCAAAGCTTACAAGAGGACTTGGAGCTGGAGCTAATCCTGAAATTGGTGAAAAAGCTGCTGAAGAAAGTGAATCAGAAATTGATGAATCACTAAAGGGAGCAGACATGGTATTTATCACTGCTGGAATGGGCGGTGGAACTGGTACTGGAGCAGCCCCTGTTGTAGCAAGAAAAGCAAAAGAACAAGGAATACTTACAGTAGGTGTTGTAACTCGTCCTTTCACATTTGAAGGAAGAAAAAGACAAACATCTGCAGAAGGTGGAATCGAAGCTTTAAAAGAATGTGTGGATACATTAATTACAATTCCAAATGATAGACTTTTACAAATTGTAGAAAAAAGAACATCAATGGTAGACGCATTTAAAATGGCTGACCAAGTACTTATGGATGCTGTAAGTGGTATTTCAGAACTTATAGCTGTACCAAATGTAATTAACCTTGATTTTGCTGATGTTAAATCAATTATGTCAGATCAAGGAATAGCTCACATGGGAATTGGTAAAGCAAGTGGAGAAAATAGAGCAGTAGATGCGGCAAAAGCAGCTGTAAATTCTCCATTACTTGAAACATCAATCGAAGGAGCTAACGCAGTATTATTAAACGTAACTGCAGCAGAAGTTGGTTTAATGGAAGCAAACGAAGCAGCAGAATTAATTAGAGAACATATAGATTCAGATGCAAATATAATTTTTGGTGTAGGAAGCGATGAATCATTGGGCGATGACATTAAAATTACTGTAATTGCCACAGGATTTGATCAAGACAACCAAACAAGAAGAGAAGTTTTAGAAAATAGAAGATCTTCACAAGGTGTTAGCCAAAGACAAACACCAAAAAAACAAAGTTCTTCAAATCCATTTGACGATATAGATCTTCCAGATTTCTTAAAATAAAATGAAGTGTCCATATTGTGACTCAAATGATACAAAAGTTATAGACTCTAGAGCAACAGAAGATAATCATGCTATTAGAAGAAGAAGACTATGCCAAGCTTGTAATAAAAGATTTTCAACTTATGAAAGATACGAAGACCAAACTTTAATGGTTGTAAAAAAAGATAATACTAGAGAATCTTTTGATAGGTCAAAACTTATAAGTGGAATTGTAAAATCTTGCGAAAAAAGACCTGTAAGCATGGAAGACATTGAAAAAATAGCAGATGATATAGAAGTTTCTATAAATCATATTGGTAAAAAGGAAGTATCATCCACTACCATAGGAAAATTTGTCATGGAGCATCTAAAACAATTAGATCCTGTAGCTTATGTGAGATTTGCATCAGTATATAGGGAATTTAAAGATGTTGAGAGTTTCTATAGAGAGATTAAAAATTTAAAAGAAAAAAATTAGAAAATTTAAGGGGCTATTGCAAGATGAAAATGACAAAAAACAAATTCATTTTGCAACAGTCCTTTTTTTGAAAGATTGGATAAAATGGACTTATTTGAATTAAATAAATTAAGAGAACTAGAAAAGTCTGCTCCATTAGCTGATAGGATGAGACCTGAAAAAATTGAAGATTTTTTAGGACAAGATCATCTTTTAGGAGAAGGAAAAATTTTAAGAAGAATGATAAAATCTGATAGAATATATTCTTCTATTTTTTATGGACCACCAGGAGTTGGCAAAACTACCCTTGCAAAAATTATTTCAAATTCAACTAATATGGCTTTTGAAAAAGTTTCTGCGGTGGCTAGTGGAATCAATGACTTAAAGAAAAAAATTCAAATTGCAAAAGATAATTTGAAATTTGAAAATAAAAAAACTATTTTATTTATTGACGAAATTCATAGATTTAATAAAAGTCAACAAGATTATTTACTGCCTTTTGTTGAAGATTCTACAATTATTTTGATAGGAGCTACAACAGAAAATCCATATTTTGAAGTAAATAAAGCTTTAATTTCTAGAATGTATGTATTTGAATTAAAAGCACATACAGATGATGATTTAAAAAAATTAATAGATATGGCTTTAAGTCGAGATAGGCTTTTACAAAATAAAAATATAAAAATTGACGATGATGCCAGAAATACTTTGGTTAAATATTCTAACGGGGATTGTAGAGCCTTGTTGAATGCTTTAGAAATTGCAATATTTTCACAAGAAGATAAAGAAGGTATAATAGTAGTTGATCGAAAAAGTATTATAAATTCTATCCAAAAGAAAATTTCTATTTATGATAGGGATGGAGATAGACATTATGATACTATTTCTGCTTTTATAAAATCTATGCGTGGCTCAGATCCTGATGCAGCGGTTTATTATTTGGCAAAAATGTTAAATAGCGGGGAAGATATAAAATTTATAGCAAGAAGAATGATTATATTTGCATCAGAAGATATTTCGCTTGCTGATCCCTACGCTTTAAGCCTTGCTACAAATACTTTTACAGCAATTAATACTGTAGGAATGCCAGAGGCAAGAATTATTTTGGCAGAGGCTTGTATATATTTATCTTTAGCAAAGAAAAATAATTCTACATACCTTGCTATAAATAAGGCTATGGATTTTGTAAAAAATGAAAAAGATTTGGAAGTGCCAAATAAATTAAAAGATACCCATTATAAAGGAAGTAAAAATTTAGTTAAAGATACTTATTTATATCCTCATGATTATGATGGATATGTAAAACAAGACTATCTTCCAGATGGCTTTGTAGATGAAAAATTTTATAATCCAAAAAATATAGGTTACGAAAAAATACTTAATGAAAATTTAGAAAAAATTAAGAGAGGAAATAAGGATGAAATTAAGAGAGATTAAAAAAGATGTTGAAAAATACATCGATCAAGAAATTACAGTTGAAGGATGGATTAGACAGGCGCGATTTACAAAAAATGTCGGCTTTATTGAATTAAATGATGGAACAATTTTTAAAAATCTTCAAATTGTTGTTGGAAAAGAATTAGAAAATTTTGAAGATTTACAAAAAGAACATCTTTCAGCATCATTAAGAATCAAAGGAATTCTTGTAAAAACAAATAATGCCAAACAAGCCTACGAACTTCAAGCAAAATCTGTAGAAGTTTTAGGTCACAGTGATGAGAAATTTCCTATTCAAAAACAAAAACAATCTCTTGAATATATGAGAACTATTCCTCATTTAAGAGCTAGAACTAATACTTATAGGGCAGTTTTTAGATTAAGATCAAAACTTGCTTATGCTCTTCATAAATTTTTCCAAGAAAGAGGATTTATTTATTTAAATGCTCCATTAATTACTGCATCTGATACAGAAGGTGCTGGAGAAATGTTCCAAGTTACCACTCAAAATTTAGATAAATTAGATTTAAATAAGGATGGGAAAGTTGATTATTCTAAAGATTTCTTTGGAAAAAAATCTTATTTAACAGTTTCAGGACAACTTGAGGCAGAAGATTATGCTCTTGCTTTATCTAATATTTATACTTTTGGTCCAACTTTTAGGGCTGAAGAATCAAACACACCAAGACACGCTGCGGAATTTTGGATGATTGAACCAGAAATTGCTTTTGCAGATTATAATGTGTGCATGGATGTGGCTGAAGATATGATGAAATATATGATAAGTTTTGTTTTAGAAAATTGTAAGGATGAAATTGAATTTTTCAATGAAAGGGTTGATGATACTTTGATTGAAAGACTTACAAAAGTTAAAGAGGCAAAATTTGCAAGAATTACTTATACTGAAGCTATAGAAAAATTACAAGAAGCTGATGTTGATTTTGAATATCCTGTAAAATGGGGAATGGATCTTCAAACTGAGCATGAAAGATATTTATCAGAAAAAATAGTTGATGGTCCAGTTTTTGTTACAGATTATCCAAAAGATATAAAGGCATTTTATATGAGAAGAAATGAAGATGGAAAAACTGTTGCAGCTTTTGATATGTTAGTTCCTGCTGTAGGAGAATTAATTGGTGGAAGTCAAAGGGAAGAAAGATATGATGAGCTTGTAAAATCTATGGAAGATAATGGATTAAAACTTGAAGATTATCAAAATTATTTAGATTTAAGAAAATATGGAACAGTAGTTCACTCAGGTTATGGCCTTGGATTTGAAAGAGCAGTAATGTATCTTACAGGAATGAAAAATATCCGTGACGTAATCCCTTACCCAAGAACAGTAAAATCTTTTGCATCAAAAAACTAAGGAGAAAAAATGAGAGAATATAATCCAAATGCCATCGAAAAAAAATGGCAAGAAAAATGGGATGAAAATGAAACTTTTAAATCAGTAATTGATAAAAATAAGAAAAAATTCTATCCCTTGGTAGAATTTCCTTATCCGTCAGGTCAAGGTCTTCATGTTGGCCACCCAAGACCATACACAGCTTTAGATATTGTTGCAAGAAAAAGAAGACTTCAAGGAGAAAATGTAATTTATCCAATGGGCTGGGATGCTTTTGGACTTCCTACAGAAAATTATGCAATAAAAAATCACATTCATCCTTCAATTGTAACAAAAAATAATATCGAAAATTTTAAAGCACAAATGAAATCTATTGGATTTTCATTTGATTGGTCAAAAGAAGTAAATACAACAGATCCAAATTATTACAAATGGACTCAATGGATTTTCATTCAATTATATAAACATGGTCTAGCTTACAAAAAAGAAATGCCAGTAAATTGGTGTCCTTCTTGTAAGGTTGGTCTTGCTAATGAAGAAGTTGTAGATGGAAAATGTGAAAGATGTGGGTCAGAAGTAACTCACAAAGTTAAAAATCAATGGATGCTAAAAATCACAGAATATGCCGATAGACTTATTGATGATTTGGACGAAGTTGATTATGAGGAAAAAATAAAAACTCAACAAAAAAATTGGATTGGAAGAAGTCATGGTGCAGAAATTAATTTTTCTTTAAAAGACAAAGATTACAAATTAAATGTCTACACAACAAGACCTGATACAATTTTTGGGGCAACTTATATGGTAATTGCACCAGAACATCCAATGCTTGAAGAATTTAAAGATGAAATTAAAAATTTGGATGATGTAAAAAAATATCAAGATTTTGCTAAGAAAAAATCAGATTTTGAAAGAAGTGAGCTTACAAAAGAAAAAACTGGCGTAATGCTTGATGGAATTTCTGCAATAAATCCTGTAAACGGAAAAGAAATTCCAATTTGGATTTCTGATTATGTATTAATTTCTTATGGAACAGGAGCTATAATGGCAGTACCTGCTCATGATGATAGAGATTTTGAATTTGCAAAAAAATTTGATATGCCAATTGTTCCAGTAATCGATACAGGTGATGAAGATTTGCCAACAACTTCAATTGACAAGGGGATTTTAATAAATTCCGATTTTCTAAATGGTTTATCTGTAGAAGAAGCTAAAAAGAAAATGATAGAATTTGTTGAAGAAAAAAATCTAGGTTCTGCTAAGGTAAATTATAAATTAAGAGATTGGGTATTTTCTAGACAAAGATATTGGGGAGAACCAATCCCAATGATTTATTGTGAAGAGCACGGATGGGTTGCTGAAAAAGAAGAAAATCTTCCAATAAAATTACCAGAAGTTGAATCTTATGAAGTAACAGATGATGGCGAAAGCCCACTTTCAAAAATTGATGAATTTGTAAATACTACTTGTCCAATTTGTGGAAAGCCAGCAAAAAGAGAAACTGACACCATGCCACAATGGGCTGGATCTTCTTGGTATTATTTAAGATATACAGATCCAAATAATAATGAAGATCTTGCAAGCAAAGAAAGTTTAGATTATTACACACCAGTTGATTGGTACAATGGTGGAATGGAACATACAACTCTTCACTTATTGTATTCAAGATTTTGGCACAAATTTTTATATGATATAGGAAAAGTTCCAACAAAAGAACCATATCAAAAGAGAACTTCTCACGGAATGATTTTGGGAGAAGACCATCAAAAAATGTCAAAATCAAGAGGCAATGTTGTAAATCCTGATGATATTGTAAGAGATTATGGGGCAGATACCCTAAGATGCTATGAAATGTTTATTGGAGATTTCAGATCAACAGCTCCATGGTCAGACGAAGGGGTTAAGGGTTGTAGAAAATATTTGGAAAGAGTATTTAACCTTTATGATTTGGTTGAAGATGGCGACGAATATACAAAAGAAATTGAAATTTTAATTAACCAAACTATTAAAAAAGTAAGTGATGATTATGAATCATTAAAATATAATACAGCAATAGCTTCACTTATGAGCTTGTTAAATGAAATGAGAAACATTGGAAAAATTACTAAAAAAGATTTCAAAACTTATTTGATTTTATTAAATCCAGTTGCTCCTCACTTAACTGAAGAATTGTGGGAAGAAATTGGTTTTGAAGGCGAATTAAATGAAACAAGCTGGCCAACTTATGACGAAAGTAAACTTGAATATGATTCAATCGAACTTCCTGTTCAAGTTAATGGTAAAGTTAGGGCTACAATAAAAATTGCAAAAGATGCGAATCAAGAAGAAGCTGTAACAAGTGCAGAAAATGATCAAAATATTCAAAAAAATATAGATGGTAAGGAAATATTTAAGGTAATATATGTACCAGGAAAAATATTAAACTTGCTTGTAAAATAATAAAAAAGGCTCTTGCAAAAAAATTAATGCAAGAGCTTTTATTTATACCTAGATTTTTGAATAAGTGAAATTATTTTTCTGATTTTTTCAGAAGAATTTAAGTCATCAAAAGATATTTTTTTAATATTATTAATTATTTCTATATTATTATTTGTGAAATTTTTGTAGTCAGATCCTGTTATAAAATCAATAAAGAAATTTTTTTCGATTTTTTCTATAGAAAGAATAAAAATTCCTTCTAAATCTTTTGTATTATTTAAATAAACTCCAAAATTATTTTCTCGTTCAAAACCATTTATCCAAACAAAATCTTTATCCTTATTTATTTTTAATCCCAAATCAATTATTTTATTAAAAATTTTCAAAAAATCATCGGCAATAAAATCATCATAGAAATTGGAAATTTTTATTTGCCCATAAGAATTTTTGATTTTTAAAGAAACTTCCTTATTATTATAAAATTTAGCAAACAGAGATTTAAAAATATAAAAAGCTGTATTATATGATAAATTTTTTTCTCTGGTATTTTTGTCCAAAGAAAGAATTACAGATGATTTTTGGGGTTTATTTTTGATTGTATGAACTAAATTTCCATTTATAAACTCAACATCCAAAAGCACATTTTCCGAAATTTTTGGATTTTCATCTAATAAATAGGAAGAATTAGGCATAAAAATACTTCTGTCCAAAATTATTTTTGTTGTATCATCTTCGTATTTTCTTTTTACAATTTTGGCGCTTATTTGATTTATTTGTGGATGACTAATATATAACAAATCCTTCATAAAATTACCTCTAAATTATTATATCATATGTTATAATCATATTGGGAGAATCTTATGAGAAAAAATTTGTTTTTTTTACTTATTTCTTTAATATCTGGTATAGGAATTTTCACTTATTTTGAGGCTTATGATTTTTTGTTTGTGATTATAGGCTTATTTGTATGTGGAATTTTTCTTTTTGTAAAAAAATCTTCTCTTTCTTTTTTATTTTTTGGATTTTCTCTGGGAATTTTTTTGGCATCTTTTAATTTTCATTCTTATAAGCTTGAAAAATATGATAATTTAGATTTAAATTTAACTGTTGTTGAAAAAATCGAAAATGATGATTCTTATACTTATTATGTAAAAGCAAAAAATACTGATAAAAAAATAGATGGAAAATCTACTTTTATATCTGATAAAAATTTTGAAATAGGAGATAGGCTAAGGGCAAATTGTAATATTTCCATGCCTTCTACAAACACCAATCCATATTTATTTTCTTATAGGAAGTATTTATTATCTAAAAAAATAAAAAGCAAGCTTGATATAAAATCTTTTGAAAAATTGGGAGAATCTTCTTCTGTTTTTTTAAAAATTAAGAAAAAATTTGATTTGTATATTAAAAAGATTTTTGAAAAAAATTTGTCTAAGGATTCTTTTTCTTTTGTAAAAGCTGTTATTCTTTCGGATAGATTTGAATATAGACAAGGTCTTTCAAAATTAGGCTTAGCTCATATTTTGGCGGTTTCTGGTCTTCACATTGATTTATTGATGGCTTTGTTAATATTTTTATTGATAAAAGCAAATATTTCTTACAAGTACGCTTATCCGATTTCTTTGGGAATTTCTTTATTTTATGCCTATTTAATTTCATTTCCATTTTCGGTTTTGAGAGTTTTATTTATATACAGCTTATCTTATTTGGCATTTTTACTAAAAAAAGGCAAGGATACAGGAAAAAATCTCATTGTAGCTATGTTATTAATTTTATTTGCAAATCCTTTTGCAATTTTAAATTCTGGATTCATTCTTTCGTTTTTGGCAGGATTTGCAATTTATGAGATTTATCCAAAACTTGTAAGGGGGAAAAATTTCTCTTATTTAAAAAAATACATAATTTTTATTCTTTGCTTGCAAATAACTTTGGCTTTTCATGTGATTTACTATTATGGATATTTTAATTTGCTTAATTTTTTTGCGAATTTTTTGGTTGTTCCAATTTTTTCTATAAGTATGTACATAATTTTTGGAATAATTATTTTGTATCCGATATTTGGTGGATTGTTAGCTGGTTTTTTCTTTATTTTGGATTTTTTGATAAAATCTATCATGGATATAGCAAATTTTTTGAGTACTTTTACAATTTTTGGCTTGGATTTTCCAAAAGAGTCAATCTTAATTAGTTTTTATTATTTAATACTTTTGTATATACTTGTGAAATTTAAAAATAAAAAACTAAGGGCAAAAAATTTTTTGGCGATTTCTATGATTATAGTGATTTTTTCTATTGTAAAAGATAAAAATAAGCCGATTTCCTATCAAATGCTTGATATAGGGCAGGGAGATTTTTTTATTTTGGAAGATAAGGGAGATTTTTATTTGTTTGATTGTGGGGAAGTTTCTTACAAAAATTATTCATCAACTGAAAAAATAGCTATAGCTTTTTTAAAGGCAAAAGGAGTAAAAAAAATCAAGGCGGTTTTTATTTCTCATGAGGATAAGGATCATTCGGGCGCTTTGGAAAAATTGCAAAATGAATTTGAAGTTGGTCCTGTAATTTCCAATATTTATAATAAAAATCTAGGGAAAAAATATAAATTTTTGGAAATGAAAGAGGGAAATATTTACAAAGGAAAAAATTTTAGCGTTGAATGTTTAGAAAATTTTTCTGGAGATGAAAATTCTAATTCTATGCCTCTTTTAATTAGAATAAATAATTTTAAAATTTTGACTATGGGTGATTTGCCAATGGAGTATGAACAAAAAGTTGCAAGAGATATTGATATTTTAAAAGTTTCCCATCATGGCTCAAGATTTTCAACTTCAAAGGATTTTGTAAATAAAACAAGTCCACAAGTTGCTTTAATTTCAGCTGGAAGAAAAAATACTTATGGACACCCATCAAAAGAAGTCTTAGATAATTTAAAAAATGTTAAAATATACAATACTCAAAAAGATGGATATTGTAAGATAGAATTTTACAAGAATTCATTTAAGGTAAAAAAATATGTGAAAGGAGGATTTTTTAGATGAATTATAAGGAATTTATGGCTGAACTTTTTTCAAAAAAAAGCAGGGGAATTTATCTAATTGATTCAAAAGAAGAATATCTAAAAGAAACAATTATAGATCAAGCTAAGGATTTAATTTCTTTTCCTGACTTTAATTATATAGAAATTAAGGGCAAAAAAAGCCTTGAGGACATAAAAACTGCCATGGATACATATCCAATAATGGAAGATAAAAAAGTTGTGATTTGGAGAAATATCGACTTATCTAAAAATAATATAAAAGATTATGAGGAAATTTGTAATTTGATTATTGAAGATATAGAAAATTTAGCAGATTTTTTGACATTTATAATAATATCTGATGAAAGTGTATTTAAAGGAAAATTTTACAAGGCAATCAAGAAAAATGGAAATATTGTAGAAATTGATAGGCTAAATAATAATGAACTTGTTTCTTTTATTGGAAAAAGATTTGTAAAAAATAATAAAAAAATCAAAAAATCCTATATAAGTGAAATAATTGATAGGTTTTCATATTTAAATAAAAATTCGCAAATCGACCTTTATGAGGTTGTAAATACAGTTGATAAAATTATTGCAAATTCCGATAAAAGCGAAGTTTTATTGGAAGATGTTCACGACCAATTAGACCAAGTTTTAGATTTAAATATTTTTAATCTCACAGATGCTCTGTCAAAAAGGGATACAAAAACTGCCATGAACACATATTTATTTATGGCAAAGGATATGGATGAAATATTTAAAATTTTCTATATGCTAGTAAGGCATATTAGAAATTTAATTGGAATAAAAATTTTATCAAAAGATTCTTACAATGATTCCTTTATGCAAAAATCTTTGGGCATATCAAGTTTTGAACTTAGAAAAGATAAAAGTTTTATTGGGAATTTTACTTTGGATGAATTATTTGATTTGCAAGATTTTTTATATACTTGCGACTTAAAACAAAAAAGCGAAGATTTTGATATGAATTTAAATATGTTAATTTTTATAGAAAAATTTTCAAAATAAAAAAATCGACTCATTCTAATCTTGGCGACTTTTCTAAGTCGCAAGTTTGAATGAACCGACTAAAAATTAAGCGTTTAATGAATTTAATTTTTTAGCTAATCTTGAAGTTGTTCTACTAGCTTGATTTTTGTGAATTATGTTTTTAGCTGCTGCTTGTTTTACTTTTTTATCAACAGTTTTGAAAAGTTCATTAGCTTTTTCGCTATCATTATTTGCAATAGCTTCTTCAAATTTTTTAACATAAGTTTTTATTTCAGATTTTGCTGATTTATTTCTAGCAGTTTGTTTTCTTGTTACATCAATTCTTTTTATTGCTGATTTAATGTTTGCCATTTTTTCACCCCCAATTTATATCGACTGATTTATTTTACCATAAAACTATATTTATTACAAATCTTTATAAATTTTAAATATTAAAATATTTGGAACTTTTGAGATATTCGTTTATAATTATAAAATGAGAGAGGTGTTATATGACAGAAAAATCTAATGATTTAGAATTTCTTGATTGGATAAAAACAATACTTTTGGCATTGGCAATTGCTTTTGTTATAAAAATTTTTATAATGGATGCAACAAAAGTTGAAGGAAATTCTATGCTAAATACATTACATAGTGGCGATATGCTATTTGTTGACAAAGTTTCAAAACATTTTAAGGGTTACAATAGGGCAGATATTGTAATAATTAATGCTCCAGACCAAGAAAATACTTTGTATATAAAAAGAATAGTTGGTATGCCAGGAGATAATATAGAAGTAAAAGATGGAAATGTGTATGTAAACGGAGAAATCTACGAAGAAAATTATATAAATAACGAAGAAACCCTAACAACAAATGAAAATTCATCTTGGCAAGTTGGCGAAGGAGAATATTTTGTTATGGGAGATAATAGACTTCCAAATGCAAGCAATGATTCAAGAAATTTTGGTCCGATTTCCGAAGAAAAAATTGTAGGACATGCATTTTTAAGATTTTTCCCGATTTATGATATAGGATTTGTAGATAAGGAAAACAGATAATGAAGAAAAAAGAGAATATTAGAAATTTCTCTATAATTGCTCATATTGACCATGGAAAATCGACTCTTGCAGATAGGCTTATAGAAAAAACAGAGTCTGTTGCAAAAAGAGATATAAATGATCAAATGCTAGATAGCATGGAGCTTGAGCAAGAAAGAGGAATAACCATAAAATTAAAATCAGTAAAGTTAAAATATAAGGCTAACGATGGAAAAATTTACGATTTAAATTTGATTGATACTCCAGGACATGTTGACTTTACTTATGAAGTTTCAAGATCACTAAAAGCTTGCGAAGGAGCAATTTTGGTTGTTGATGCTTCCCAAGGAGTTGAAGCTCAAACTTTGGCAAACACTTATCTTGCACTTGAACAAGATTTAGAAATTTTGCCAGTTTTAAATAAAATTGACCTTGAAAGTGCAAGAGTCGAAGAAACAAAAGAAGAAATAGAAAACCAAATTGGTCTTGATACAGAAAATATTCCCTTAATTTCTGCAAAAACTGGTTTAAATATTGAAGATGTACTCGAAGACATTATAGAAAATGTTCCAGCCCCAGAAGATCATGATGACAAACCATTAAAGGCTTTGATTTTTGATTCATATTATGATTCATACAGGGGAGTAATTTGCTATGTTAGAATTTTTGAAGGAAGTGTAAAAGCAGGCGATGAAATTTTGATGATGGCAAGTGGAAAATCCTACGAAGTAACTGGCGTAGGATATACTATGAAAAATAGAATTGAAACCAAAGAATTAAAAAGCGGAGATGTAGGATTTATTGAAGCAAGCATAAAAGATATTAGAAATGCTAGAGTTGGAGATACAATTACCTTAAAAAATAATCCAACACAAAAAGCACTTTCTGGCTACAAAGAAGTTTTGCCAATGGTTTATTCTGGAATTTATCCAGCTGAAGGAGAATCATTTAACAAATTAAAAGATTCTTTGGAAAAGCTTCAAGTAAATGATGCGTCTTTAGTTTTTGAACAAGAAAATTCACAAGCTCTTGGTGTTGGATTAAGGTGTGGATTTCTAGGTCTTTTGCACATGGATATTATTACAGCAAGACTTGAAAGAGAATATGATTTAGATATAATTGCAACAGCACCATCAGTAATTTATAAGGTAAAAACAAAAGGACACGAAGAAAAAAAATTAGAAAATCCTAATGATTTTCCTCCACCATCAGAAATTGAATATGTAAAAGAGCCAATTACAATTTCTGAAATTATGACTCCAAAAGAATATATAGGACCTGTAATGGAACTTGCACAAGCAAGAAGAGGAGATCTTATAGATATGTCATATATTGACGAAAATAGGGTTTCAATAAAATATAAAATTCCTTTGAACGAAGTTATTTATAACTTTTTTGATTCTTTAAAATCAAGATCAAAAGGATATGCTTCGCTTGATTATGAAGTTGTGGATTACGAGATAAGTAATCTAATAAAACTTGATATAAAAATCAATGAAGATAAAGTCGATGCTTTATCTACAATTGTTCACAAAGATTTTGCCTATGCTAGGGGAAGATCAATTGTCGAAAAATTGAAAGATCAAATTCCAAGACAACAATTTGCAATTCCAATTCAAGCTACAATCGATTCAAAAGTTATAGCAAGAGAAACCGTAAAAGCTTTGAGAAAAGATGTAATTGCAAAATGCTACGGTGGGGATATATCAAGAAAGAAAAAACTTTTAGAAAAACAAAAAGAAGGAAAGAAGAGAATGAGACAATTAGGAAGTGTACAAATTCCACAAGATGCCTTCCTTGCTGTTTTGAAATATGATGATGAATAAAAGTTAGGATAAGTCCTAACTTTTTATTTGCAAAAATTTAAGGAGAAAATATGGAAAAAATTGGAATTTATATTCATATTCCTTTTTGTAAGAAAAAATGTTTTTATTGCGATTTTACAGCCTTTCAAAATTTAGAATCTTGGATTGATTCGTATTTTGAAAATTTAAAAAAAGAAATAAAATTATACCAAAAAAATATGAACGTAGAAGTCGATTCTATTTATATTGGTGGAGGTACGCCAACTTACGTTGATTATCATTATATAATTGAGCTTGTAGAAATTTTGAAAAATTTTGATTTAAGTAATGTAAAAGAATTTACAATTGAGGCAAATCCAAATTCTTTGACTTTGGAAAAATTAAAAGCTTACAAAAAATTAGGCATAAATAGAATTTCTCTTGGTGTCCAATCTTTTGATGATAAAGTTTTAAAAGATATTGGCAGAGACCATAATAAGGAAATTGTCTTAAAAGATATAGAAAATATTAGAAAAGCAGGTTTTGATAATATTTCTTTGGATATGATTTTAAATCTGCCTGGTGGAAATTTTGATTCTATAAAAAATGATTTGGAGATAATAAAAAAAATAAATCCAGAACATTTATCTTATTATTCTTTAATTCTTGAAAAAGGTTCACATTTTTATAGTCTTTATAAAAAAGATAAACTTAAACTTATGGATGATGATTTAGAACGAGATATTTTTTCTTATATTGAAAAATATTTAAAAGATTTGGGATTAAATAGGTATGAAATTTCTAATTTTTCAAAAAAAGGCTTTGAATCCTACCACAATAAAAAATATTGGTCAGAGGGAGGATATCTTGCCTTTGGACTTGGTGCATCTGGATTTTTGTCAAATGTAAGATATAATAACGTAAAAAATTTTGTAAAATATGAAAACTTAATCAATCAAGGAAAATTTCCAATAGAATTTAGAGAATTTATTTCAGAAGATGAAAGAGAAAAAGAATATATAATTTTTAAATTAAGAGAAGTGGAAGGGATCAACTTAAAAGAATTTGAAAATATTTTTGGGCATTCTCTTTTAGAAAAGTATAGTGAAATAGTTGAAAAATTTTATAAAGAAGGATTTTTTGAAATTGATAAAAATTTAAGATTTACTCACAAGGGTTTTGATTTATCAAATGAATTTTATATTGAAATAATATAACTTGCAAAAAGAAATTTACCTAGTATATTATAATTAGCAGTCAGATAATTGGAGTGCTAAATGAGGTGAAAATAATGAACGAGAGAAAGAAGATGATACTCTTTTCCATTATAAACTCATACGTTAATCTTGGAGAGCCTATTGGTTCAAATTCATTACTTAATGAATATTCTCTAGATATTTCGTCTGCAACAATTAGAAATGAGATGAGCACTCTTGAAAAAATGGGGCTTTTAGAAAAAGCTCATACATCGGGAGGAAGATACCCATCTGATAAAGGTTACAGACTTTATGTAAATAATTTATTAGAAAATTCATTAAATGAAAAAGAAGATGAAAATTTAGAAAAAATTCTTGATAAAAGATATGGCAATGTTTCAAAAATTGTGGAGACTGCAACACTACTTCTTTCAAAAATGACAAATCTTACAGCCGTTTCTTACACAATAAGAAACAATATTACTAAAGTCATAAATTTGGAACTTTTAAAAATTAATCCTAGCATGTTTTTGTTTATAGCTGTTTATGATAACGGAAGTTTAATAAGCGATAGAATTTATATAAGTGAAGAAATTGATGATGAAAAATTAATAGAAATTTCTAGAATTTTAAAGCAAAACATTGAAGGCGAAAATTTAAAAGATCTTGCAAAAATTTTTGAAAAAATCAAAAATTCTGGCTTTAAGCAATATGAGAATTTGTTAGATATTTTGGAGAAAAAAATCAACAATGATTCTTTAAGTGATTTGACAAAAGAAGTTATTATAAAGGGACTGGGCAATATTTTTAATTTCAAAGAATTTGAAGATCCAATTAAGGCTAAAGAGTTTATTAAGATATTTGATAGTAAGGAAAGAATTTGGGAATTGATTGAAAATTCTAACAACGAATTACAAATTACTATTGGTGATGAAAATGAGATAAATGAATTGAAAGATAATACAATCATAACTTCACATTTTAATTATGACAAAGACATTGTAGGCCAAATTGGAATTATAGGACTTACAAGAATTGATTATAAGGAAGTTATTTCTGACATCAAACTAATATCAGATTTACTTAGCAAATAATAAGGTAGGTGTTTAAGGTGGACAATGAAAAAA
>NZ_KV808699.1:0-23060 GCF_001812365.1 Anaerococcus sp. HMSC065G05 | reverse complement strand
AAAAAAGCATGATGAAAATGTTGAACAAGAAGAAAATATAGATGAACAACTAGAAGAAATTGATGCTGAAATAGTCGATGAAGAAGGTAATGTAGAAAAAGATTCATCAGATGATGATAATGAATACAAAGAAAAATACCAAAGACTATTGGCAGATTTTACAAATTTCAAAAAAAGAGAAGAAAAAGCAAGAGCAGATTTTAAAAAGTTTGCTTCATCAAATTTAATCGAAGAACTTTTACCAGTTTTAGATAATTTTGATAGAGCACTTAAAGATCAAGACGAAGAAGATTCTTTTGTCCAAGGCATAATGATGACAAGAGATTCTTTATGGAAAGTTTTGGAAAAAGAAGGACTTGAAGAAATCGAATCTGATGGAGTAGAATTTGATCCAAACTTCCATCACGCTTTTCAAACAGAAGAAAACGAAGATTTCAAATCAAATTATATTATAGAAACCTATCAAAAAGGATACAAACTAAATGATAGAGTTATAAGACCAAGTATGGTTAAAGTTGCAAAATAGGAGGAATTAATATGGCAAAAATTATAGGAATTGATTTAGGAACAACAAACTCAGCAGTTGCCGTTATGGAAGGTGGGGATTCAACAATAATCCCAAATACTGAAGGAAACAGAACAACACCATCAGTTGTAGCATTTACAAAAGATGGAGAAAGACTTGTTGGAGAAACTGCAAAAAGACAAGCAATAACAAATCCAGACAGAACAATCTCATCAATCAAAAGAGAAATGGGTTCAGATTTTAAAACAAATGAAATTGATGGAAATTCTTACACACCAGAAGAAGTTTCAGCAATGATTTTGCAAAAATTAAAATCAGATGCAGAAAGTTATTTAAATGATACAGTAACAGATGCTGTAATTACAGTTCCTGCTTACTTTACAGATGCTCAAAGACAAGCTACAAAAGATGCTGGAAAAATTGCAGGCTTAAATGTAAAAAGAATTATAAATGAACCAACAGCAGCAGCCCTTGCTTATGGAATGGACAAAGAAACTGATCAAGCAAAAATTATGGTTTACGACCTTGGTGGTGGTACATTCGACGTTTCAATTCTAGAAGTTGGCGATGGAGTATTTGAAGTTTTATCTACAAGAGGAAACAATAAATTAGGTGGAGATGACTTTGATAATAGATTAGTTGAATATTTAGCAGCTGAATTTAAAAAAGAAACTGGCGTTGATTTAACAAAAGATCTTACAGCTATGCAAAGATTAAAAGATGCAGCAGAAAAAGCTAAAAAAGAATTATCATCAACAAAAACAACAAATGTAAACTTACCATTTATTACAGCAGTTGATGGACAACCAGTTCACTTAGACTTAACAGTTACAAGAGCAAAATTTGATGAATTAACTCACGATCTTGTTGAAGCTACAAGAGGACCAGTTGAAGATGCATTAAAAGATGCTTCTTTATCATCAAGCGATATCGAAAAAGTTTTGCTTGTAGGTGGCTCATCAAGAATTCCTGCAGTTCAAGATTTAGTTAAAAATATAATTGGAAAAGAACCACAAAGAGATATAAACCCAGATGAATGTGTTGCACTTGGTGCTGCAATTCAAGGTGGAGTTTTGACAGGAGAAGTTAAAGATTTATTACTTCTTGACGTTACACCACTTTCATTAGGAATTGAAACTCTTGGTGGAGTTGCTACAAAATTAATAGAAAGAAATACAACAATTCCAACTAAAAAATCTCAAATCTTTACAACAGCTGCAGACGGACAAACTGATGTAGATATTCACGTTGTACAAGGTGAAAGAGAAATGGCAGCAGACAATACCACTCTTGGTAGATTCCAACTTACAGGAATTCCTGCAGCAAGACGTGGAGTTCCACAAATCGAAGTTACATTTGATATAGATGCAAATGGTATTGTAAATGTATCAGCAAAAGACCAAGGAAGTGGAAAAGAACAAAAAATTACTATCACATCATCAACAAACTTAACTGATGAAGAAATAGATAAAAAAGTAAAAGAAGCTGAAAAATTTGCTGAAGATGATAAAAAGAAAAAAGAAAGTATTGAAGTTAAAAACAATGCTGAATCATTAGTTTATCAAGCAAGAAAAACTCTTGAAGATGCAAAAGTTGAAGGAAGCGAAAAAGATAAGATTGAAGAAAAAATCAAAGATCTTGAAGCTAGCATAAAAGCTGACAATACTGAAGACATCAAAGCAAAAACAGAAGCTCTACAACAAGAAATCTACTCAATGAGTGAAGCAATGTATAAAAACGCTCAAGCAAGTCAAGAAGGTCAAAACGCTGGAAAAGCAGATGACGATGTAGTAGATGCAGATTATGAAGTTGTAGATGACGATGAAGAATAAAAATAAATAAAAAATGAAGAATAGGAAGCCTTGCTTCTTATTCTTTATTTTTACTTAAAATTTTAAAATATAATTTAATTTTTTTATCAAAGTGGTATAATAGTTGGGCTTAGATAAAAAAATAAAATTATAAATTAAGATACTACAAATAAATTAGCAATAATTTATTTTTTTTATATTGGAGGATAAATGAAAGACCCTTATGAATTATTAGAAGTTGACAAAAATGTCACTGATTCTGAATTAAAAAGAAAATATAGGAAACTTGCAAAAAAATATCATCCAGATTTAAATCCAGATGACGAAGAGGCTCAAGAAAAATTTAAAGAAATATCTGAAGCTTACGAAATTTTATCTGATCCACAAAAAAAACGTCAATATGATACTTACGGATCAGCTGCATTTGAAAATGGTGGAGCTGGCGGATTTTCTGGTGGCTTTGGCGGATTTGATGATATATTTGGGGATATATTTGGAGATATTTTTTCTCAAGGAAGAAGTCAAAATAGAAAAAGACCAAGAAAAGGTTCTGATATTCAACAAGTTGTAAAATTAACTTTCAAAGAATCAGCTTTTGGAATTTCTAAAGAAATTCAAGTAAGAAGAGAAGTTGAATGTGAAACTTGTAACGGCAAAGGTGCAAAAGATGAAAGTAAAATTAAAACTTGTCCTAAGTGTAATGGAACGGGCGTTATAAATAATATTAGCCAAACTCCATTTGGAACTGTTTCTCGCCAAACAACTTGTGATAATTGCCATGGATCTGGAGAAATAATTGAGGAAAAATGTCCAGATTGCCATGGAACAGGAAGAAAAATTAAAAATGAAAAAATAAAAATTGATATACCGTCTGGTGTTGAAAATGATTCTGTAATGAGAGTTGTTGGAAAAGGAAATGCTGGAGAAAATGGTGGTTCTTATGGAGATTTGTATATAATTTTAAAAGTTGAAGAACACGATATTTTTAAAAGAGATGGACTTGATATTTATTATGAAATGCCAATTTCTTTTGCAACAGCAGCTTTGGGCGGAAATGTAGAAGTTCCTACTCTTACAACAACTCAAGAATATCATATCCCAGCAGGAACTCAAACAGGAAGTAAATTTAGAATTAAAAATGAAGGAATAAAATCTGATAGATTTAAAAGACAAGGAGATCTTTATTTTTATGTAAAAGTTATTACTCCAACAAAATTATCCAAAGAACAAAAGGAAAAATTAAAAGAGTTTGCTGAAATATCTGGCGATGAGGTAAAAGAAGACAAGAACTTTTTTGAAAAATTAAAGGATTTGTTTGATTAATGAAAAAAACATTTAATATAAAAACTTTAGGATGTAAAGTAAACCAATATGAATCAGAGGCCATAGAAGAATTATTTAAAAAAAGAGGATTTGAAAAAAAAGAAGAAAATGCTGATATTTATGTTATAAATACTTGCACAGTAACAAATATGAGCGATAGAAAATCCAGACAAACTATTTCAAAAGCAAGAAAAGAAAACAAAGATGCAGTAATTGCAGTTATTGGTTGCTATTCACAAGTAAAGGCTGATGAAGTAAAAAAAATTGATGGCGTTGATATAATTTTGGGATCTCGTAACAAAGAAGAAGTGGTTGACCTTTGCGAAAATTTCATTAAAAATAATAAAAAAATGGAAGATGTTGAAGAATTTTCTATAGGAGAAGCTATTGAAGATTTGGAAATTTCAAAACAAGCTGATATGACTCGAGCTTATATAAAAATCCAAGACGGTTGCAATATGTATTGCTCATATTGTTTGATTCCTTATGCAAGAGGAAATATTGCATCAAGGGATTTGGTTTCAATAATTGATGAGGCAAAAAGACTTAGGGATAATGGATATAAGGAAATTGTCCTGACAGGAATTCATGTTGCAAGTTATGGAAAAGATTTTGATTTGGATATTTCATTAATAGATGTAATTGAACACATTGCAAAAATTGATGGGATAGAAAGAATTAGACTTTCCTCAATGGAGCCAAGGCATATTGATAGGGAATTTTTACAAAGAATGAAAGATACAAAAAAAGCCTGTGATCATTTTCATTTATCCCTCCAATCAGGTTCTGATGATGTTTTAAAATTAATGAATAGAAAATATACCACAAAAGTTTTTAAAGAAAAAGTAGATTTGATTAGGGAATATTTTCCAAATGCAGGACTTACAACAGATATAATTGTAGGTTTTCCAAATGAAAGCGAAAAAAATCACGATGAAACTAAAAATTTTGTAAAAGATATTAAATTTTCCAAAACTCATCTTTTCAAATATTCAAAAAGAGATGGGACTAAGGCTGCTAGTATGAAAAATCAAATTGATGGAAATATCAAAAAAAGAAGGTCTAAGGAATTATCTATTATTGAAAAAGAAATTTCTCATGAATTTTTGGATAAGCAAATTGGAAAAACTTTATCAGTTTTATTTGAAACAAAAACAGAACTTGATGGATATAGGTCAGGATATTCTACAAATTATTTAAGAGTTCATAGCAAGGATAGAGTAGAAATTAATGAAATTAAAAATGTAAAAATAACTCAACGAATAGATGATTATTTGATTGGAGATATTGTAGATTAAAAATTTTATAAAAATTTTAAAAGGCTATTGCAAAATTATAAAAAAATAATTTTTTGCAATAGCCTTTTTATATTTGGAGCTGGAAACAGGACTTGAACCCGCAACCTTTTGTTTACGATACAATTGCTCTACCGATTGAGCTATTCCAGCATATAAATTTATTATACGAAAATTTAAAATTTATTCAATATAGATAGATTTCAATTTTTTTTTATATTTGGTATAATTATTTCAAAGGTGGTAATATGAATAATTTAAATTATGATGGAATATATGATATTTTAAACAAATTAAATTTGCCATTAGTAATTATAGTTTTAATTTTAGGACTTGCTATTTTGTTTTTAATATCAAAAATTTTAATAAAGGCTGGTTTATTTTTATTAGTAATGACCTTTATTTTCGATTTTTTCATGAGGGTTTTGCCGATAGATATTTACCAAAATTATCCTAGCATTAAGCTTATTATAAATATATTGTATGCTTTGGGATTTTTTATTTTTGCCTATAAAAATATAAAAAGAATAATGAAAAATAAGAGGAAAAAAGAACTTTTTAAAGATAAAAATCCAGTAAAAAAACAAAAGTCTGATAAAAATCCTATAAAAAGTTTTTTCGCATACACAGGCTCACTTCCATTTTTGATTATGCTTTTATTAAATGTATTTAATCCCGGAGGTGGAATTTATAAAAATATTTTACACTTACTTACAAGCCTATCTTTTTTATTTATGGTATTTACAACTTTATACAATACATATAAAAGAGTTGATACATTTAAGGGAAATACAGGCAGAATGAGGTTTGATGATTTAAATATTCCTTTTAGAAAAAATTCTCAAAACAAAAGCAAAAATTCAGATAGAAAAGTTTTGAAAAAAGAAGAAAACGAACAAGTAGAGGATGATTTAGAAAAAACTCAAACAAAAAGGTTAAATTTGAAGGATATAGATAAAAAATTAAATGAAAATATAGATGAAGAAATAAATTTATATGATTTTAGATATAAAATGAATCAAAATGATTTGATTAATCTTATAAATGACAAAAACAGCAAACTTGTCACAATGATTTCTCTTACAAATTTGGCTGATGGAGTGAAAAAATCTTATAAATCTGACAAGTGTAAAGCTGATATTAGACAAGATGATGAATACAAGCTTGATTTGGAATTTGAAAATTTCAATGATTATGATTATGGAAGATTTATTGATTTGCTTTTAGATTATTCAAAAAATAGGTCAAAATATAAATTTCAACTTGATTTGATTCCACAAAAAGCAAAAAATTCAAAGGTAGTATTTTATGATCCATCAAACCTATATGAGCTTGATAGGTCATTTGGAAATGAATTTCAAGGAAGAACAATTTCTATGAATTTCCCAAAATATAAAATAAATTATATAACAGAAAATTAAATTAAAGCTGGTGAAAATTATTAATCAATAATGGTTTTGCACCAGCTTTTTTATTTTTTTAAAAAAGAGTATAGTATATTTGTATCTATATAAATATATTAATTAAAAATATAGGAAATCTCCTATATTTTTGTGATTTTAGATTGAATTAGTGAGGTAATAATGGAAATATCAAAAATTCTTTCCGATGAATTGAATATTAATCAAAAAAGTATTGATGAGGTTATAAAATTATTGGATGAAGGCTCTACTGTTGCTTTCATTGCAAGATATAGAAAAGAAAAAACTGGTGGCTTAAAAGATACTGAAATTAGAGATATTGAAAGTGGACTTACAAGGCTTAGAAATTTTGAAAAAAGAAAAGAAGAAATTCTTACTTCTTTGGAAAACCAAGAAAAGCTTGATGATGAATTGAAAGAAAAAATTGAAAAGGCAAAAACTTTGACTGAACTTGAAGATATATATGCTCCTTTTAAGAAAAAAAGAAAAACAAGAGCTGATAAGGCAAAAGAGCTTGGACTAATGGAGCTTTTGGATGAGATTTTGATGAATGCAACAAGTGAAGATGAAGGTCTTGAACTAGCAAAAAAATACATAAAAGAAGGCATTGAGGATGAAGTCGATGCTATAAATAAATCTTTGGATATTTTGGCAGAAGATGTTGCAAATAACATTGAGGCAAAAAATATAATTAGAAGAGATGGACTTGTTAGGGCAAGAATTTTGGCAGAAAAAAAAGAAGATGAAGATTTTATTTATGAAAATTATTATGGTTTTGATGAAAAAATTAAAAATTTAAAGCCTTTTCAAATTTTAGCCTTAAATAGGGCAGAAAAAAATAATGATTTGACTGTAAAATTAGAATTTACAGATAATTACAACCTAACTTTAATCAAAAATCTTTACAAATCCAACAATGATTATACAGAATCTTTGATAAAAAAAGCTATTGAAGATTCATACAAAAGGCTTTTAATTCCTACAATAACAACTGAAATAAAAAATAAGCTAACAGAAAATGCAGAAAATGAATCAATTAAAGTTTTTTCAAAAAATTTGAAGCCATATATTTTACAAAGACCTATCAAAGATAAAAATATAATTGGTCTTGATCCGGGTTTTAGGACAGGTTGTAAGGTTGCTGTTATTGATAAGCACGGAAAATATTTAGATCAGGCTGTAATTTATCCAGTAAAACCTCACTCTAAAGAAAAAGAATCTATTGAGATTTTAAAAAATTTAATTAGTAAATACGATGTTGATATAATTGCTTTGGGAAATGCAACTGCAAGTAGAGAAACTGAAATTGTTGTAAATAAATTATTAAAAGAAGTTGATGGTGTTTCTTATGCAATTGTAAATGAAGCAGGAGCTTCTGTTTATTCTGCATCAAAGCTTGGGGAAGAAGAATTTCCAAATCTTGATGTTACAATTAGAGGTGCAGTTTCAATGGCAAGAAGACTTCAAGATCCTATGGCAGAGCTTGTAAAAATTGATCCAAAACATTTGGGCGTTGGACAATATCAACATGATATAAATCAAAAAAAATTAGACGATGAGCTTGAAAAAGTTGTAGAAGATAGTGTAAATGAAGTCGGGGTAAATATAAATAATGCATCTTACAAATTATTATCTTATGTTTCCGGATTAAATTTAAATCTTGCAAAAAGAATCGAAGAAGATTTTAAAAATGGTGCGATAAAAGAAAGAAAAGACTTAAAAAAAGTTAAAGGTCTTGGAGATAAAACTTATAAGATGGCAGCAGGTTTTTTGAGATTTCCTGACTCTCCAAACTTTTTAGATAATACAGCAGTTCATCCAGAAAGCTACGTTATTGCAAAAAAACTTGTAGATTATAATTTGGATGAAATTGATTTAGAAAAATGTGCTGACGAACTTGAAGTTGGCGTTTTGACTTTAAAAGATATAATTGAAGAATTAAAAAAACCAGGACGTGATCCAAGAGATGAACTTCCAGAAGTTGTTACAAAAAGTGAAATTTTATCAATAGATGATTTGAATGAGGGAGATATTTTAGAAGGTACTGTAAGAAATATAACAGAGTTCGGTTGTTTTGTTGATATTGGAGTAGGAATTGATGGACTTGTTCATATATCAAATATGAGCGATAAATTTATAAAAGATCCAAATGAGATTGTTACAAATTCTGATATAATAAAAGTAAAGGTAATAGAAATTGACAAAAAAAGAGAAAGAATTGGTTTGTCAATGAAAAATTTAAAGGAGAAATAAATGTTTGATTTTTTTAAAAAGAAAAAAAAGGAAGAAAAAATCGTATCTATAGCAAGTCCAGTAAAAGGAAAAGTTGTAAAATTAGAAGAAGTGCCAGATCCAGTTTTTGCAGAAAAAATGGTAGGAGATGGATTTGCAGTAGAACCTGAAAATGGCGAAGTTTTTGCTCCAGTAAGTGGAGAAGTTACTTTACAACCAGAAGGCTACCATGCGATCGGAATAAAAACACAAGAAGGACTTGAAGTATTAGTACATTTTGGACTTGAAACTGTAGAATTAAAAGGCGAAGGCTTTACTCCTCATGTTAAAGTTGGAGATATGGTTAAAAAAGGCGATAAGGTATTGTCAGTAGATATTGAAAAAATAAAAGACAAAGTGCCTTCAATAATTACACCTTGCATTGTCGCGAATTTGGAAGAAAATATTTTATCAGAAATAAATTTTGATGCAAATTGTGGCGAAGAAGTTCAAAAAGTTACAATCGTAGAATAATTGATTAAAAAAACTAAGTGTGATAATATTTTTAAGGATAAAAATTTAAAAAGTGGAGGATAAATGAGATTATCGAATTATTATATGCCTACATTAAGAGATGATCCTCAAGATGCAGAAACACAAAGTCATAAGCTTTTGGTAAGAGGAGCTTTTATTAGAAAAACTTCATCAGGAGTTTATTCCTACTTACCATTAGGAATGAAAGTTATAAATAAAATTGAAAATATTGTAAGAAAATCTATGGAAAAATATGATTCTATAGAAGTTTCAACATCAGTATTACAAAGTAAAGATATTTGGGAAAAATCTGGTAGATGGCAAAATTTTGGACCAGAAATGTTTAAAATAAAAGATAGACACGACAGAGAATTTTGCCTTGGACCAACTGCCGAAGAACAATTTACAAATTTGATTAAAGACGAATTAAATTCATATAAGCAACTTCCATTAAATTTGTACCAAATAGTTTCAAAATTTAGGGATGAAAAAAGACCAAGATTTGGAATAAATAGGTCAAGAGATTTTATAATGAAAGATGCTTATTCATTTGACGTTGATATGGAAGGCTTGGAAAAATCTTACCAAAAAATGTGGGATGCTTATGTAGAAGTTTTTGATGCCCTAGACCTTGATTATAAAATTGTTGAGGGAGATTCTGGAGCTATGGGTGGAAATATAAGCCACGAATTTATGGCACTTGCAGAAACAGGAGAAGGCGAAATTTTTTATACAGAAAATTCAAATTACGCAGCAACTGATGAATCTGCAAAATTTTTCCTAGAAATTGACGAAAATGAAAAAGAAAAGGAATTAGAATTAGTTGAAACAAAAGATGCAAAAACAATTGAAGAAGTTTCAAATTTTCTAAAAATAGATGAAAATAAATGTGCTAAAGCTGTAGATTTATTGGTAAAAGGCGAGCCGGTTCTCGTTATTGTTCCAGGAGATAGGGAATTAAATATGGCAAAATTAATTTCTTACTTACAAGTCCCAGAACATGAAATAGAAATGATGGATGATGAAACAATAAAAAAAATCACTGGAGCAGAACCAGGTTTTACTGGTCCAAAAGATTTAAAAGAAGATGTGAGAGTTATTGTTGATAAGTCAATTACAAGATATAAAAATATGGTAATTGGAGCAAATAAAACTGACCACCATTATATAAATGCAAATTATAAGAGAGATTTTGATGGGGAAGTTTGCGAAGATTTGTTGACAGCAAAAGAAGGAGATCTTTCACAAGATGGAAAAGAAAAACTTCAAATTGCTCGTGGAATAGAAGTAGGAAATATATTCCAATTAGGAACAAAATATTCAGAAAGCCTTGAGGCTTATTTCTTGGATGAAAATGGAAAACAAAAACCATTTATAATGGGCTCTTATGGAATAGGAATTACAAGATCAATTTCTGCAATTATTGAGCAACATTATGATGAAAATGGAATAATTTGGCCAACAAAAGTTGCCCCATTTGAAGCTTGGATAACTCTTGTAAACAAAAACAATGAAGAGCAAAAAGAAATAGCAGAAAAAATCTACAATAAATTATTAGATGCAGGCATTGAAGTAATGCTTGATGATAGGAAAGAAAGAGCTGGAGTTAAATTTAATGACAGAGACTTGGTTGGAGTTCCTTATAGGATTACTGTAGGAAAAGATGCAAAAGATGATATGGTAGAATTTTCAAAAAGATCTGATATGGAAAATTTAAAAATGCCAACAGATGAAGCTATCGAAAAAATTATATCTTCAATAAAAGATGATTTATGCAAATAGTTGATTATAAAATTTCAAAAGAATTTTTAAAAAAGATATTAGTTGATAATAAAAAAATAATAGCCCTATTTCATGCAAATTGGTCAAGCTCTTCGAATTTAATGAAAAAAAACTTTTTAAAAGAAGAAGAAGACTCATATAAAAATATAAAAAAAATGATTATAGACATTGATAAAAATAGGGAATTAATCAAAAAATTGGGTATTAATCAAATACCATCTTTAGTTTCTATTACTAAAGATAGTCTAAACGAAAATGATTTTATAATAAATTCATTAAGGAGTATTTAAGGAGCAAATATGTTAGTTAATGCAAAAGAAATGTTAGACAAGGCTTATGAAAATGGTTATGGAATTGGACAATTCAATATAAATAACCTTGAATGGACAAAGGCAATACTTGAAGCTTGTGAGGAAAAAAAATCAGCAGTTATTTTGGGAGTATCAGAAGGTGCTGCAAAATATATGGGTGGATTTAATGTAGTTAGTAAAATGGTTGAAGGACTTGATAAAGATTTAAATATCACAGTACCAGTTGCCCTTCACTTAGACCATGGTTCATACGAAGGAGCTAAAAAAGCACTAGAAGCAGGATTTACTTCAATAATGTTTGATGGTTCAAGCCTACCAATAGATGAAAATATAGAAAAAACAAAAGAAATTGTTGAATTATGTCATTCCAAAAATGTTTCTGTAGAAGCAGAAGTTGGCGGAATCGGTGGAGAAGAAGATGGAGTTGTTTCTGCAGGAGAATTAGCAGATCCTGAAGAATGTAAAAAAGTTGCATCACTTGGCATTGATTTCTTAGCGGCAGGAATTGGAAATATTCACGGAGTTTATCCAGAAGATTGGCAAGGACTTAATTTTAAAAGACTTGAAGAAATCAAAGAAGCAGCTGGAAAAATTCCTCTAGTTTTACACGGAGGTACAGGAATTCCAGAAGAACAAGTTAAAAAAGCTATCGAAAGAGGAGTTTCAAAAATAAATATTAATACTGAATGCCAAATAGTATTTACAGAAGCTACAAGAAAATATTTTGAAGAAGGTAAAGATAAAGTTGGTAAGGGATTTGACCCAAGAAAAGTATTAAAACCAGGTTTTGAAGCAATCAAAGATAAGGTTAGAGAAAAAATAGAATTTTTCGAATGTGAAAATTCAGCAGAAAAATAAAAATAAAATCGGAGCCTTTTGGCTCCGTATATTTTTATTGTAAAGGAATAATATGGATATAAATATAAATGATTTAGATAAGCTAAAGTTAGATGAACTAAGAGAAATTGGAAAAAATCTTTCGATAAAATCTCTTTCATCTTACAGAAAAAATGAGCTTGTAGAAATAATTAAAGAGGCATATAGCAATAGTAAAAATTTTGAAAATAATGAAAGTTCTAGCAATGATTTAGACGATTCAAATGAAAATTTTGATCTTGGAGAAAAATTTAATTGTGAAGGACTCTTAGACCTTCACGAAGATGGTTTTGGATTTTTAAGAACTGAGCTTTATGAATCTAGCAATGATGATATATATGTTTCTCCTAAGCAAGTTAAAATGTTTAGACTAAAAACAGGTGATTTTATTAAAGGAATTGCCAGAGTAAAAAAAGATAAAGATAAATTTTCTCCCTTAATTTTCGTATCAGATGTAAATGGCTTAAAGGCAGCAGATGCTTTTAATAGGTCAAATTTTGAATCACTCACACCAATTTACCCAAATCAAAAATTAAAACTTGAAACAAGCAAAGATAAAATTTCTCAAAGAATAATAGATATTATTGCGCCTATAGGAAGAGGACAAAGAGGACTTATAGTATCCCAACCAAAAGCTGGTAAGACTACTTTGATTAAGGATATTGAATATGCTCTTGAAAAAAACTTTGATGATTTAAAGATTTTGGTTTTATTGATTGATGAAAGACCAGAAGAAGTTACAGATTTTAAAAGATTTGTAAATCAATACAGAGATAAAGATAATGAGCTTACAAGAACAGAAGTTGCAGCATCAACTTTTGATAAGGCTCCTCAAAATCATATTTATATGCAAGAGATGGTTCTTGAAAGAGCAAAAAGACTTGTAGAAGATAATAAAGATGTTGTAATTTTATTAGATTCAATTACAAGGCTTGCAAGGGCTTATAATATTATGACTCCACAATCAGGAAGAACTCTTTCTGGTGGACTTGATCCTTTGGCTTTAATTGGTCCAAAGAAATTTTTTGGAGCTGCAAGAAATATTGAAAACGGTGGATCTCTTACAATTATTGCAACAGCCCTTGTCGATACAGGATCAAGAATGGATGATATGGTGTATGAAGAATTTAAAGGAACTGGTAATATGGAATTGCATCTTGATAGAAAGCTTGCCCAAAGAAGAATTTTCCCAGCCATTGACATAGAAAAATCATCAACAAGAAAAGATAATTTATTATTGAACAACAAGGAGCTTGAGGCAGTTTATAAACTTAGAAATTCTGATATGAAAGATAAGATAGATTTCACAAATGAATTAATTAATTTAATGGCAAAATGCAAATCAAATGATGAATTTGTAGAACTTATAAATAAAACTTACAAAAATTAGCCATAAATTTATTATATAAGTTATAATGAAGATGTAATAAATTAAGTTAGGAATTTTTATGAAAGTTAAAGCAAAAACTATAATAAATATTACAAGTATTCTTATAATTTTAATTTCTATTTACTTAGGCTACAAGGGTTATAAGTTAGGAATATTTACATCAGTTGCAAGTCTTCAAAAATTTTTGCAACAATATGGGATTTGGGCTCCACTAATTTTTATGATTTTGCAAATAATCCAAATCATAATTCCAGTTATACCAGGTGGAATTACTACAGCTTTTGGAGTTGTTATGTTTGGACCTTTGTGGGGCTTTGTTTATAATTATATTTCCATTTGCCTTGGTTCTATTATAGTATTTTTAATTTCTAGATTTTTTGGAAAAGAAGTTGTGCTTGCAATTTTTGGCGAAGAAAATTTTAAAAAATATGATAAGTGGTTAAATCACGAAAAATATGATAAATTTTTTGCTTGGGCTATTTTACTTCCAGTAGCTCCTGATGATTTTTTGTGTTATTTTTCAGGACTTACAGATATGAAATTAATAACTTTTGTAAAAATAATTATTTTTTGTAAGCCTCCTTCAATATTTATTTATTCGATGGGACTTGTTTTGGGAATCAAAACAATATTTAAAAGTTTTGCTTGAAAGATAAATATTCCTATGGTATAATCATTATTGCTTATTGAAAGAGACAAGAAGAGGTGTTTATATGAAAAAAGAACTACATCCAGAATACCACCAAGTAAAAGTTACTTGCACATCATGTGGTAATGAATTCACTGTTGGTTCAACAGAAGAAGAAATCAAAGTTGAAGTATGTTCACAATGCCATCCATTTTATACAGGAAAACAAAGATTTTCTGACCGTGGTGGTAATGTAGAAAAATTCAATAAAAAATATGGAAGAAATAAATAAGGTTAGGTTTCTAACCTTATTTTTTATATGTATTTATGAAAATTAAAGATATTTTAGAAAAAAACAATAATGATTTGATAATTGCTCTTACATATTTATTAAATACAAACAAAAATTTATTGTTTCTTAATAAAGAAGAAGCTTTAGATGAAAAAATAGAAAATGAATTAAAAATAATTAATGATAAAATAAATGAAGGTTATCCACTCCAATACGCAATTGGCAAGTGGAATTTTTATGGTTTAGATTTATTAGTAGATAAAAGAGCATTAATACCAAGATATGAAACAGAAATTTTGGTAGATCTTATTATTAATGATAATTCAAATAATAAAAAAATTCTTGATATAGGCACAGGAAGCGGAGTGATTTCTCTTGCTCTTTCAAAAAATTTAAAAGATTCTAAAATTATTGGAGTAGATATATCAAAAAATGCCATAGACCTTGCAAATGAAAATAAGATTAAGTTAAATATTAATAACGTAGAATTTAAAGAAAGTGACATTTTTTCAAATATTGAAGAAAAATTCGATATAATAGTTTCAAATCCACCTTATATAAATAAGGAAGATTTTGAAAAACTTGATAAGAAATTATATTATGAACCTCAAAATGCTCTTTATGGTGGAGAAGATGGTTTATATTTTTATAAGAAAATAATAAAAAATGCAAAAAACTTTCTAAATAAAAATGGTAAAATATATCTAGAGATAGGTTATGATCAAAAAGATTCTATAAGTAATTTATTAGAAGAATATGGATATAAACAAATAAAATCATACAAGGATTTTAATGATTTTGATAGGATAATTAAAGCTTGTATCTAAGGAGGATATATGTTAGAAAATCTAGAACATATGAGGGAAAATTTCAAAGAATTAGAAAAAAAACTTGCTGATCCTGAAGTTTTGTCTGATACTGAAAGGTTTAAAAAAGTTTCAAGAGAATATAATCAATTAAAACCAATTGTTGAAAAATACAATCAAATAAGATCTGCAGAAGATATGATAAATGAAAATACTGAGCTTTTAAAAGAAGCTGATGATAAGGAAATGATAGATCTTTTGAAATCTGAAATTGATGAAAATAAAAAAAATCTTGAAAAATATAATGAAGATTTAAAAGTTTTACTTATACCAACTGATCCTAACGATCACAAGGATGTAATTGTAGAAATTAGAGCAGGAGCTGGTGGAGAAGAAGCTGGACTTTTTGCTGGAAATCTTTACAGAATGTATCATATGTATGCCGATAAACAAAAATATAAAACAGAAGATATTGACGTATCAAGTCAAGGAATCGGCGGAATGAAAGAAGCAACTTTTATTGTAAGAGGAGAAGGTGCTTATTCAAAATTAAAATATGAATCTGGAGTTCACAGAGTACAAAGAGTTCCAGAAACAGAGTCAGGTGGAAGAATCCACACTTCAACAGCGACAGTTGCTGTTTTGCCAGAAGCTGATGAGGTTGATATAAAAATCGATCCGAATGATATAAGAACAGATGTATATAGGTCAAGTGGAAACGGGGGACAAAGTGTAAATACAACAGATTCTGCTGTAAGACTAACTCACATTCCAACAGGACTTGTAGTAACTTGCCAAGATGAAAAATCTCAAATTAAAAATAAAGATAAGGCAATGAGAGTATTAAGGGCAAGATTATATGAAATAGAAGAGCAAAAAAGACAAAAAGAAATTTCAGACAACAGAAAATCTCAAGTAGGAACAGGAGATAGGTCTGAAAGAATTAGAACTTACAATTACCCACAAGGAAGAATAACAGATCACAGGATAAATAAAACTATTTATCAATTAGATGATTTTTTAGATGGAAATATTGAAGAGATGATAGAATCTTTGATAACAGAAGACCAAACTAGAAAATTAAAGACAATGGGAGAAGACTAATTGTTTGAAATTCTTGCAAAAAAATTTGTAAAAGATTATAAATTGACTGATAAACAAAGAGTAAGATTAAAATTAATTTCTTTATCTGGTTTAGTTGGAGTATTAATTAATATATTTTTGTTTTTAATAAAAATAAGTATAGGAATAATTGCATCTTCTTCAGCAGTAATGGGAGATGCTTTCAATAATATGAGCGATGCCCTTACGAGTTTAATCACTTTGGTTGGAGCAAAAGCAAGTAGCAAACCAGCCGATAGCAACCATCCTTACGGACATGGTAGGAGTGAATACATAGCAAGTTTTTTGGTTTCAATTCTTATTATGTTTGTAGGATTTTTGCTATTTACAAGTTCTATAGATAGTTTTTATAAAGGAAATTTACCAAAACTTTCTAAACTTAGCATAATAATCCTTGTTATTTCTTTAGGATTTAAATTTTACATTTATTTTTTAAATAAAAACTTAGACAAAAAACTAGATTCTAAATTAAATTACGCAGTAATGATAGATGCAAGAAATGACATATTGTCAACAATTTCTATTATTTTTGCTGTAATTATACAAAAATATATAAATTTTAACCTCGATGCACTTTTGGGTATAATTTTATCCATTATTGTCTTTAAACCAGGTTTAGATTTGTTTATAGATACGATAGATAAGTTATTGGGAAAAGGAATCAGTGAGGACCTTCATAAAAAAATTGAAGAAATAATTCTTTCTGGCGACTTTATCCATGGCTATCACGATTTAAAAATTCATGAATATGGCAGAGGAAAGCTTGTAGGAAGTTGCGATGTAGAAGTTCCATCAAATATAAGTGTAGGAATTATGCATCAAGCAGTTACAAATATTGAACTTAGACTTTTAAATGAGTTAAATATTTCTATAACCATACACATGGATCCAACTTATTGCTTAATAGAAAATGAAGAAAACAAAAAAATAATTGAGAAATTAAGAAAGTCAGTAAAAAATGCAAACAGAGATATTGAAAATAGATAGAGAAAATATAGATGAAAATATCCTAAACCATGCAGCTGAAATAATCAAAAAAGGAGAATTAGTTGCTTTTCCCACAGAAACAGTATATGGTTTGGGAGCTGATGGATTAAATCCAAAAGCAGCTAAAAAAATTTTTAAGGCAAAAAATAGACCAGAAGATAATCCATTGATTCTTCATATAGATGAAGATTATAAGCTTGATGAATTGGTTGAAAAGGTTGATGATAGGACAAAATTTTTAATTAAAAATTTGTGGCCAGGTCCTCTTACTGTAATCCTTAAAAAAAGCTCAATAATTCCTGATATAATTACAGGTGGAGGAGATACAGTTGCTGTTAGAAGACCAAAAGATAAACTTGCAAGAGAGTTTATAAAATATTGTAATACACCAATTGCAGCGCCTTCAGCAAATATTTCTGGCAGACCTTCCCCAACAAATGCAAAAGATGTTTATTATGACATGAAGGGAAGAATTCCACTGATAATTGATGGAGGAAGTTCAGATATTGGAATTGAATCAACTGTAATTGATATGAGTTTGGAAAATCCTTGTATATTAAGACCAGGCTATTACACTTATGAATACATAAAAAAATTTATTCCAAATGTTTGTTTGGATGATTCATTGGTTGACGATTCAAAAGTTCCAAGATCTCCTGGTCAAAAATACAAACATTATGCGCCAAAAGCAGAAATGAAAGTTTTTGTTGGAGATAAAAGTGTAGAAAAAATAAAAGATTTAGCGTTAAAATATAAAAGTGAAGGCAAAAAAGTAGGGATTTTAGTTTTTGATAAGGATACTGAAAAATTTTCAGCATTTACTACACTTTCTTTAGGAAATAAAGATAATTTAATAGAAATGAGCCATGTTCTTTTTGAAGCTTTAAGAGATTTAGATAGAAAAAATGTAGATATAATTCTTGCTGAGGGAGTTAAAGACATTGGGCTTGGAAAGAGTATAATGAATAGGATGAAAAAATCCGCATCTGGAAATATTTTTAATTTGTAAAGGAGAAATGATGGGCAAAGTAACAATTTTGGATCACCCAGTGATCAAACATAAAATTTCAATTTTAAGAGATAAGAATACAGGTTCTAATGAATTTAGATCAATTATAAAAGAGATAACAATTCTTTTAGCTTATGAAGCAAGTAAAGATTTTACTTTAGAAGAATATGATATAGAAACACCAATTTGTAAAACTACAGGTTATAGACTTTCTGGAAAAAAACTTGGAATTATTCCAATCCTTAGAGCAGGACTTGGTATGGTTGATGGATTAATTGAAGTTTTCCCAGCAGCAAGAGTTGGTCATATAGGAATGTATAGGGATGAAAAAACAATGAAACCTATAGAATATTATTTAAAAATTCCTAAAGATTCTAACAAAAGAGATATGTTAGTAATTGATCCTATGCTTGCAACTGGTGGTTCAGCTTGTGATGCCATCCAAAGATTAAAAGAAAAAGGATGCACTTCTTTAAAATTATTAAATATAATTGCAGCACCTGAAGGAATTAAAAGAGTTCAAGAAGAACACCCAGATGTAGATATTTATATTGCTCAATTGGATGAAAAATTAAATGATGATTGTTATATAGTGCCAGGACTAGGAGATGCTGGAGATAGGTTATTTGGTACTAAATAAGGGGATAGTATGAGTAAAGAAGAAATATTAGTAGTTAGGAAAAATGGGCCATTAAAAGGAGAAGTTTATATTTCTGGAGCAAAAAATTCTGCTCTTCCAATTCTTGCTGCAAGTCTTTTGGCAAGCGAAGAAGTTATTTTAGATGAAGTGCCAAAATTAAAAGATATAGAAGTTATGGTGGAAATACTAAGAAGTTTAAATGCTAAGGTTCAATATATTACAGATACAAGTCTTAGAATTGATTCTTCAAATGTAGATAAATTTGAAACACCATTTGAATTGATGGATAAAATGAGAGCATCTTTTATAGTTATGGGTCCATTGCTTGCAAAATTTGGACATGCAGTAACAAAAGCTCCTGGTGGATGTAATATTGGAAAAAGACCAATTGACTTGCATTTAAAAGGTTTTGAAGCTTTAGGTGCAAAAACAACTATGAATCACGAAGAAATATCTTCAAAAACAAAAAATGGTTTAACAGGAAATGTAATTTATTTGGATTTTCCTTCAGTAGGTGCTACTGAAAATATTATGATGGCAGCTACCATGGCAGAAGGGGAAACTGTAATTGAAAATGCAGCAAAAGAACCAGAAATTGTAGATCTTGCATCATTTTTGTCAAAAATGGGTGCAAATATAATTGGAGCAGGTACATCAAATATAATTATTAAGGGTGTAGAAAAATTAAAGGGAACAAGACATACAATAGTCCCAGATAGAATTGAGGCTGCAACTTATATGTTAGCTGCTGCAATTACTGGCGGAGATATTTTAATTAAAAATGTTTTGGGTTCTCACATAAGACCAGTTATAGCAAAATTAATCGAAATTGGTGCTAAGGTAGAAGAAATTGAAGATGATGATATGATTAGGGTAAAAGCTAGTAAAAAATTAAAATCTACAAGTATAAAAACTCTACCATATCCTGGATTTCCTACAGATGTTCAATCTCAATTTATGGCATTAATGACAGTATGCAAGGGCGAATCATCAGTTGTAGAAACTGTTTTTGAAAATAGATTTATGCACGTTGATGAGCTTAAAAAAATGGGAGCTGCAATAATTACTGAAGGAAATAGGGCAGTGATTGTTGGAGTTGATAAACTTCATGGAGCCGAAGTAAAAGCTACAGATTTAAGGGCAGGAGCTGCTCTTATCCTTGCTGGACTTGTAGCTGATGGAGAGACAAAAATATCTGATATTTATCATATTGATAGAGGATATAGTGATTTGATTGAAAAGTTTACAAAACTTGGTGCTCTTATTGAAAGAAAACAGGTAAATTAATAATGAAATTTGAAGGCATAATTAAAAGTATAATTTATAGAAATGAAGAAAATGGATACACGGTTTTATCCTTACAAACTTCTGACTCGCCTATAACTTGTACTGGAATTATGCCTTTTTTTAATGAAAACGATCAAGTTGTTGTTGAAGGCGAATTAATTTATCATGACAAATATGGGGAGCAAATAAATGTAGAAAGTGCTAGGATAAAAAAACCTTCAGGCAAAAAAGCAATTATTTCGTATCTTTCTAGTGGAAATATTGAGTCAATTGGAAAAAAAACTGCTGAATTAATTTATGAAAAATTTGGGGACAAATCTATTGATGTTGTTTTTAATGAATCTGAAAAACTTTTATCTATACAAGGAATTGGCAAGAAAAAACTTGAAAAAATAAAAGAATCTACTATTGATGCTAGAGATAGTAGGGAGGCTTTGTTATATCTTCAAGGTTTAAATATTTCTTTTAACTTATCAAATAAAATTTACAAAGCTTATGGAGATAATACGATTTCTATTGTGAAGACAAATCCTTATAAATTATCTGAAGATATTTCAGGAATTGGTTTTGTAATGGCTGATAATATTGCCATGAATATGCAAATGAAAAATGATTCTAAATTTAGAATTTCAGCGGCCATTTCTTATATTTTAAAAAATGATGCAGAAATGAGCGGGTCTTGTGCTTTAAAAAAAGAAGATTTGTTGAATAAAACTTTTGATTTGATTAAGGTAGATAAAAATAAAATAAATGAACAGATAAATGAAGATTTACTTAAATCAAAAATTCAAATTATAAAAATTGGAGAAGACGAATTTGTATATGATAAAGATATTTATAAGGCAGAAAAATCATGTGCAATAAATCTTTCTAGGCTTCAAAATGAAAAATATATTTTTGATGTAAAAATAAAAGAAGACTTTGATGCTTTTTCAAAAGAACAAGAAATTGCTATAAAAGAAGCTTTTAATAATATGCTTTTAGTAATTACTGGAGGTCCTGGAACTGGGAAAACTACAATAATAAAGGCTATTTGTAATATTTTAAATGAAAATAATTTGAAATTTAATCTTGCAGCACCTACAGGACGAGCTGCAAAAAGGATGCAAGAGTCTACAGAAAATGTAGCTTTTACAATTCATAGGTTAATAGGAATAAAACCAGAAAGTCCAATTCCAGAATTTAATGAGGAAAATACTCTTGATTGCGATTATGTAATCCTTGATGAGGCAAGTATGATTGATATTAAATTAATGGATAAATTATTGAAAGCTCTCTCATCAAAAACCGCTTTAATTTTGGTTGGAGATCACAATCAACTTCCAAGTGTTGGTGCAGGAAATGTTTTAAAAGATATTTTGGATACGGATATAAAATCAGTAAAACTTAAAAAAATATTTAGGCAGGCCAAAGAGAGTAATATTGTTGTAAATGCTCACAGAATAAATGATGGTCTATATCCAATTTTAAATCAAAAAAATAAGGATTTTTTCTTTATTAATTCAAATTCAAAAAATTTTCAAAACGATTTGTTGGATTTGGTAAAAAATAGACTTCCTAACTACTATAAACTTGATCCTATTAACGACATTCAAATACTTGCGCCTAGCAAAAAATCTTTGTGGGGAATTGTTAATATAAATGATCTTTGTCAAAAAGAATTAAATAAAAATCCTAATTTAATTAAAATTAACAATAGAATTTTTAAATTAGGTGATAAGGTTATGCAAGTTAGAAATAATTATGAACTTGAAAGCTTAAATCCAGATGATTTTGATGATGGCGTTTATAATGGAGATATTGGTAGAATTATTGATATTGATAAAAATATGGAAAGTTTAAAAGTAGAGTTTTATGATGGAAATATTGTCTCTTATAAAAAAGAAGATGTTAAAGATTTGGACTTATCCTATGCAATTACAATTCACAAATCGCAAGGATCTGAATTTGATTGCGTATTAATTCCAATGATGCCAGCATCATTTATGCTTTTAAACAGAAATTTATTGTATACTGCCATAACAAGAGCAAAAAAATTGGTAATTTTACTTGGAGAAAAGAAAATTTTAAAACAAATGGTTAGAAATAATAACGAATCAAAAAGACTTACAAATTTAAGTTTTTGGATAAAAGAATTATCAGAGGCGTTAAAATGATTGGAGATTTTTTGTTTTTGGATGATAATTTGTGTCTTTTTTGCAAGGATGAAGAAAAAGAAAAATTTTCTTTGTGCAAAACTTGTCTTTCAAAGCTTGATTATGTTGACAATGAATTTGAAATTTTAAATTATAAGGCTAGAGTTTTGTATTTTTATAATCCTTTTATGGCACATTTGATTGGAGATTTTAAGTTTAATAGAAATACTTCCCTTTATAAAATTTTTGGTCAAATGATATATGATTATATTAAAGAAAAATCTATAGATGATTTTGATTATATTCTTACGACGCCCTCATCAAAATCTGTTTTAATTAATAGGGGATTTGACCACATAAAACTTATTTGTGATTATTTTATAGATGAAACTAATATGAAATATTTAGAAAATTTTAAAAAAATAAAAAACACAAAGGCTCAACATAAACTGTCAAGAGAAGAAAGGGCAAAAAATTTAAAAAATTCTTTTGAATTTTATGGAGATTTGACTGGGAAAAAAGTTTTGATTTTTGACGATATTATTACAAGTTCCAATACTATGAAAGAAATTATAAGAACAATTGAAAAGGAAAATCCAAAAAATATAGAAATTCTTGCCCTTGCATCAAGTCATAGGGTAAAAAAATAAGGTGCATTTATAAATGCACCTCAG
>NZ_KV808698.1:0-1428 GCF_001812365.1 Anaerococcus sp. HMSC065G05 | reverse complement strand
GTAAAGTGACACACATACCATATGGATACCGAGTAGAGAATGCAAAAGGTGTTATCTATATACCAGAGGCTGAGAAGGTGATTGCTCTATATAAAAAATATCTTGAATGTAACTCAATGAGGGCATCAGCAAAAGCTGTAGGAATAGATAAAACACATAGTTCCATTGGAAAGATATTAAGAAATACGGTATATCTTGGAACAGAATTTTATCCAGAATTGATAGATGAAGATCTATTTAATAAGGTTCAAGAAGCTAGAAAAAATAATACGATTCAAAGGAACAGAATCAAAGAAATTAGTCCTTCAGAAGCGTTTGTGCCTGTTACGGAATTTAAGTGCTGCAGAGCAGAGCTGAAATTTGATGATCCATATAAGCAGGCAGAATATGTATATAGTTTGATTAAGGAGGGATAGAGTTGAATGAGAATGTAATGCTTATTCCCGCTAGGAAAAGACCGGGAAATTCGATAAGTAATCAAAAAGAAAAACCTAAGTTAAAGGTGGTAGCTTATTGTAGAGTTAGTACTGATAGCGAGGAGCAAGCTGGAAGTTATGAAATGCAGATGAAGCACTATACGGACTATATTTCTAGAAATAGTGATTGGGAATTTGCGGGAATTTATGCGGATGATGGCATATCCGGCACAAATACCAAAAAACGTGAAGGCTTTAATGAGATGATTAATGACTGCATGGCCGGTAAGGTGGATATGGTTATAACTAAATCCATCAGTAGATTTGCAAGAAATACCATTGACTGCCTGAAGTATGTAAGGCAGCTAAAAGACAGCAACATACCTATCATATTTGAGAAAGAAAATATAAATACTATGGAAGCAAGCGGTGAACTTCTTCTTACCATTATGGCATCACTTGCTCAGCAAGAATCAGCTTCATTATCTCAGAATGTTAAGATGGGTCTACAGTTTAGGTATCAAGAGGGAAAAGTACAGATTAACACAAACTGGTTTTTAGGCTATACCAAAGATGCAGATGGCAATCTGATTATCGATGAGGAAGAGGCTAAGGTTGTAAAAAGAATCTATCGTGAGTATCTAACTGGATCAAGTCTAAGAGAAATTGCGACAGGACTCCAGAGGGATAAAATAAAAAATGGAGCAGGGCATCTTAAGTGGCATGTTTCTAACATAAAAGGAATTCTGGAGAATGAAAAGTATATAGGTGACGCACTACTGCAAAAGACAATTACAACAGATTTTATCAATAAAGTTCGTATAAAAAATGATGGAACAGAGCCTCAATATTATGTAAAAGATAACCATGAAGCCATTATTCCAAGAGATATATTCATACAGGTGCAGGAAGAAATGCTAAGGCGCGCTAATATGTTTAGTGGAGAAGGGAAAAAGAAAAAGCGAGTCTATTCAAGTAAATATGCGCTTTCTAGTCTTTGTATTTGCTCGAA